>CATLCV010000301.1 GCA_949893755.1 uncultured Lachnospiraceae bacterium
TTTTCCAGTATTATGCTGAAATATATCCCCTAATCGCACCCACTCCCAACTCTCCGGAATCTCAAACGGCACCAGATCCGCAATGCACACAGGCTCATTTCCGCCTATCTTCTCATAAGGCAAATTACAGGGAGTAGATAAGAATATTAAGAGAACATAATATTCATAAAGATGAATCAGTGAAAGACAGCATGACAATAGCAAAGTAAAAGTCCGACATACAACAGATGTTATAGAAAATACTGCATGGCAAATACAGTTTCTTTTTATAGTTGTTTGCTTGTATTATCATTCGGAATCGGATAAAATGAATCTAAAGAAGCTAATAGCTGCTCAAAAATCAGACAGATATGTAAAGGCAGGTGTAGATTTGAATTTAGGCATAGAAAATGAAACATTAGAGTTTAAGAAATCAACGGGTGAATTGAAAGAAGCCATGCATTCGATTTGCGCTATATTAAATAAGCATCAGCATGGCGAGCTGTATTTTGGAGTGAAACCAGATGGTACGCCCATTGGACAAGTTATAACAGAGGAATCATTAAGAGAAGTCAGTCAGAAAATTAAAAATCATATAGAACCGAAGATTTATCCCGAGATTCAGAAAGTTGTTTTAGATGGACGTGATTGTATTTATGTGAAATTTGAAGGAAATCAAGTACCGTATTTTGCCTACGGAGTAGCCAGAATCAGGGTGGCAGATGAAGATTTGCAAATGTCTCCTGAGGAAATTACCAATTTACTTTTAAAAAGCGGGCGAGAAGGTAACCGCTGGGAAAATCTTGTATCAAACAAAACGATAGATGATGTGGATGAAGAATTACTTAAGAAATATACGACACAGGCACATGACGCTGGCCGCATTGTGATTTCTTATACGGATAAGGAAACTGTTTTGAATCAGTTGGAACTGACAGATGGAGATAAGCTTTTAAATGCAGGGAAAGCGCTTTTTAGCGATGATTTGATTCAGGATGTACAGATGGCAATTTTTGCAACTCGTGAAAGATTGACTTTTAATGATATTCAGCGCTGCCACGGTCCGGTACTGAAGCTTGTAGACATTGCGGAAAACTATATTAAGAGCAATATTCATTGGAAAGTGGAGTTTAAAGGAGCATTACAGAGAGTAGAGATACCAGAGATACCAATGGATGCAATAAGAGAGGCACTATTGAACTCTTTTTGCCATAAAGATTATTCTTCCGGTCAGAGTAATGAGGTTTCTATTTATAAAGATCGTGTGGAGATTTACAATCCAGGCGCTTTTCCGGAAGGCTATGAGCCGCAGGATTTTATTGAAAAAGCAGAAAGGCCTGTCCGCAGAAATCCTAAAATTGCCAGAATCCTGTATTACTCCAAGGATATTGAGAGTTTTGGAACAGGGTTAAAGCGTATTGCGGATGCTTGTGAAACAGCAGGAGTGCAATATGAGTTTCAAAAAAAGAAATCAGGATTTGTAGTATGCTTTTATCGCTTAGCGGAGGAAATAATGAACAAGAATGGTAAAAAGCCGATAAAAGCCGATAAAAAGCCGATAAAAGCCGATAAAAAGCCGATAAAAAATGAACGAAAAAATACAATTATAAAATATATAAAAGAAAATGGTTCTATCACGAACAAAGAAGCGAGAGAATTATTAGGACTGGCAGAGTCAACGACTAAGAGAATACTGAAAGAAATGGTTGAAGAATCTGTTTTAAAAATAGAGGGTGAAAAAAAGGCAAGAATATATACCTTGTGAAACGGCTGGATGGCCATGATGGGATGCCCTTGGGTATACCTTATGAAACGGCCGAACAAGCATATGACACTGAAAAACAGGATTGTCATTTGGTCCCAGGGTTCTAATGGGACGAATCAGCTTCGGATCGAACATGACACCTACATTCGGCGTCTTTTTAAGCTGTGCGAGACCATTCACAAGCACGGTGCCTGCATCGCGATCCAGATAAACCATACAGGGGCGTCGCTGAGAGGCTAAGATTTGACATTATCCGTTGCGGCTGGTATTGTTATACTGAGTTTTGGTGCATCCAACCGTACAGTTAGAATTCTTCTGAGTGGGAATGTTCCGGCTTGTCCGGCAGAAAAGGAGGAAATGCAGATGAACCCGGTAGTGGTTAGAAATGTAAGGATCGGGGAGGGCATCCCGAAGATCTGTGTGCCCATCGTAGGTGTTACAAAGGAAGAAATCATCCAGGAGGCAAAGTCATTGGAAACGATTCCGGTGGATGTGGTGGAGTGGCGCGCGGATTGGTTTGAGCATGTATTCGATATGGAACAGGTGAAGGAGGTGCTTGCAGAGCTGAGGGCCGCCCTGAAAGACACCCCTCTGCTGTTTACCTTCCGGACTTCGAAGGAAGGCGGGGAAAAGGCCATCGAGCCGGAGACTTATGCCGCGCTCAACAAGGCCGCGGCAGAGAGCGGAGATGTGGATCTGGTGGATGTGGAGGCATTTACCGGGGACGGGGTGGTCCGGGAGATCATTGAAGCCGTGCATGAGGCCGGTGTCAAGGTGGTGGGCTCCAACCACGATTTCCACAAGACTCCGGCTCAGGAGGAGATCGTGAGCCGGCTGCGGAAGATGCAGGCGCTTGGCGCGGACATCCCGAAGATCGCGGTCATGCCGCAGAATAAGAGAGATGTGCTGACGCTGCTCCTGGCGACGGAGGAAATGACCCGGGAGTATGCGGACCGCCCGATCATCACCATGTCTATGGCAGGAACCGGTGTGATCAGCAGATTGTGCGGGGAAGTGTTCGGCTCCGCGCTGACCTTCGGCGCGGCGAAGAAGGCTTCCGCTCCGGGACAGATGGAAGTCCATGATCTGGAAACGGTGCTGAGATTGCTGCATAAGAGCCTGTGAGAAAAAGAGCCACTTTTTAGTTCCCCTTTTTGGGCCGGCCATTCTGAAGCATTTCCTGCAGATCCTGCACAGTCTTTTTCTTTTTTCAACACTTCTGCTGCGCAATCCGGATAAAATCCCGGGCATAGGCCGGAAGATAAGCGCCTTTGCGGTACGCCAGCGTCAGTGTGCTGAACGCTCCTTCGTCGCCCACGGAAAAGCACAGCGGAGGCTGATGGAGCTCGATATTTTTGATATAATTTTCCGGAATAAAACACAGCCCCATCCCTTTCTGGCAGAGCTTGATACAGGTTACCGTATTCCTTGTGCGTATCGGAACAGACGGATGGATGCCGTATTTCTCAAATAATTCTAAAGCGATCTGTCCGGTGGTCTGCTCCGGGAAATGCAGGATGAACGGCTCCTGTCCAAGAAGGCGCAGATCGATCCACGGATAGTTTCTGCCGTTTCTTTTCTCGCCCAGCTTTGCCAGCGGATGGCCGGCCGGCATCACAAGCAGCACTTCCTCTCTCAGAAGTGTCTCATATTCCAGCTTCGGATGCGGCTTCGCCTCGGTGAAGATCGCAAAATCAAGCTGGTCATCCAGAAGCAGCCGTTCCTGGATCGCATAGGTCTCCTCCCGGAGATTGACCTTGACTCCCGGATACAGAACATGAAATTCCTCCATGATCTGCGGAACCATGCAGGAGCTTCGCATCAGCGGAAACGCAATATTCAGTTCCCCTTCATTATAGGATGTCAGATCCAGTAATTCCTTCTCCCAATCCTGGTTCACCGCCAATATCTTTTTGGCATACTCCATATATCTGCGGCCCAGATATGTGGCCGTATAGCTGTTCCCGCTGCGGACGAAAAGCTTGCCGTTCACCTCACGTTCCAGCCGCTGCAGGTATTTGGTCAGGGTGGGCTGGGAGATGAAAAGCTCCTGGGCCGCCTTGGTAAGATTCTGATGCTTTGCGATACATAAGATATAGTTCATTTCCTGGAAATTCATAGGACGCTCCTCGTGCGGTATTCCAATCCGGCATAGTTTTTATGGAAAATATGAATTGGACAATCTGTTTTCATCATCATACTATAAATATGGAACGATTATCAAGAGGAAAAGGAGTAAAACAAATGAAAAACTGGCTGGAAAAACAATTTAAACTGTCAGAATACCACACAGATGTGAAAACAGAGCTTCTGGCGGGACTGACCACCTTTGTCACCATGGCGTATGTCCTTGCGACAGTGCCGAATATTCTCGGCGGGGCCAATCTGGATAAGCACGTGATGCTCACCGCAATGGTGCTTCTCATCATCCTGACAAGCTGTGCAATGGCGTTCTATACCAACCGTCCGTTTGCGCTGGCGCCGGGGCTGGGAAGCGTGGGGATCGTGGCTTCCATGATCTCCAATGAAGGGATCAGCGCACCCGTCGCGGCGGGAGTGATCTTCTGGAGCGGGGTTCTGTTTATCCTGATCTCATTTCTGGGCCTGAGAGAAGCCGTAGTGCGGGTAATCCCGGTCAGCATGAAGCATGCGGTGAGCGCCGGGATCGGACTGTTCATTGCCCTGCTGGGCGCGAAGAACTGCGGGCTGATCGTCGCAAACGCAAATAAAAATAATCTGGCATTCGGAGATCTGGCTTCGCCCTCCGTGATTGTTGCGGTCATCGGGTTTATCCTGCTTCTTGTCATCAAGGTGCGCAATATTCCGGGCGGAATGATCCTGGCAATTCTGATCACCACCGTCATCGGCATTCCTTTTGGGGTGACGAAGCTTCCGGAGAGCCTGTTCTCTCTTCCGGCCAATATCGGAAAGCAGTTTCTGCAGGTTGATTTTATCGGGGCGCTGAATTTTGCGTACATCCCGTTTTTGATCGCCTTGTTTGTCCCGGATTTCTTCTCAACGTTCGGCACCGTGCTGGGTGTCGGAGCAAAAGCGGGATATCTGGACGAGGACGGCAATCTTCCCGGGATTGACAAATGCTTCAAGGTAGACGCGGTTGCGACCAGCTTCGGCGCGCTGTTCACCATGCCGAGCATGACGACTTACCTTGAGTCCTCCGCAGGTGTGGAGGCAGGCGGAAAGACCGGGCTTACCGTGGTTTTCACAAGTATATTCTTTGCGCTGTCCCTGTTTCTGGCGCCTGTGGCGCTGATCATTCCATCCGCGGCGACCGGTCCGGTCCTGATCTTTATCGGTATCAGCATGCTGAGCGGAATGCGCAATGTGAATTACAGCGATATCACAGAATATATGCCTGCGTTTATCTGCGTGACCTTTACCATTTTTGCAA
>CATLCV010000302.1 GCA_949893755.1 uncultured Lachnospiraceae bacterium
TTTACCTCCATGGCCAATCTCATATCTATTTTATTTTATCCTATTTCCCCATTTTAAGCAATACGGTCATCAACAAAAAGCAGGCCGTACAATTTTGTATAGCCTGCTCTTCTGTATCCATATCATGATAAACTCTGCCGTATCTTCTTTTTCAATACTACCGCGCTTTGAGCCGGAACTTCGCCACCAGCTCCCGCAGCATATTGGCCTGCCCGGACAGCTCCTCGCTGGCCGCGGCGCTCTTCTCTGCGGTGGACAGGTTGGACTGTACCACGCCGGAGATCTGGTCGATCCCGCGGATGACTTCTTCCGTAGCCGCCGCCTGTTTTGCGGAGTAATCCGCGATCCCTTCGATCAGCTTGTTGACCTCTTCGGCCTGGGCTACTACCGCCATCATGGACGCTGCCGTATCCTCCGCCGCATGGGTCCCTTCCTCCACGGCTTCCACGGTCTGCTCGATCAGGACCGTTGTATTCTTGGCTGCCTCAGAGGATTTTCCGGCCAGGTTGCGCACCTCGTCCGCCACCACGGCAAAACCTTTTCCTGCTTCGCCTGCGCGGGCCGCCTCCACGGCCGCGTTGAGGGCCAGGATGTTGGTCTGGAATGCGATATCCTCAATGGTCTTGATGATATTGTGGATCTCCGTGGACTTGCCGCTGATCTTCCGGATGGCCTCATTCATATGCTGCATCTTTTCGTTGCTTTCCAGGATCTGGTTCCCCACATCCTGCGAGATCTGGCTGGCCTTCTTCGCGCCCTGGGCCGTCTTCTGGATGCCGTCGGACACCTCGCTGATATGGGCCGCCAGCTGTTCTACCGAATCATTTTGCTGTACGGAGCCCATGGAGAGGGTCTGCGCCCCTTCCGAAACATATCCGGCCCCTTCCGCCACCTGTCCGGAGGACACATGGATCTGCCCGATGGTCTGGTTCAGGAACAGGGTGATGCTTTCCAGAGAGTCCTTGATCTTGGAAAATTCCCCCACATACTCATGGGACAGTGTGATATCCAGGTTTCCTCTGGAGATCTCCTGCAGCTTTTCCGAAATCTCATGGATATATTCAACATATTCCCGCAGCCGGAGTACGGTTTTTTCAAAATTATCCGCCAGCTCACCCAGCTCGTCGTTGGAGGAATGGTGGATCGTCTGTTCCAGCTCCCCTTCCGCGATCCGTGCTGCCACTTCGTTCAGCTCTGCCACCGGCCTGCCGATGATCCTTCTCACAAGGATGATGATCAGAACGATGCTGATCAGGACCGCCAGGACGGATATGGTCGTCATAATACCGGTCAGTACGTTCAGCTCCGTGAGTACCTCCGCCTTCGGTACGTAAACGACGGCCGTCCAGTCGCTGTTCGGAACGTTCACCGCCTGGATATATGTACTGCCGTCAAACAGGGACAGCTCCGAATTGCCTTTTTGGATCTGCTCCGCGGCATATGCATACATGTCCCCGCTGAATTCGCTCAAAAGCCGTCCGGTGATCTCCGGATCCTTATGGCCGATGATGGTGTCCGTCCGGGTATCTACAAGGAATACTCCGCCGGTCTCCTCCAGCTGGATCTCTGCCACGATATCCGAGATCGCATCCAGATATACATCCGCAGCCGCCACGCCGCGGGTCTCTCCGTCTTCTCCCTTTAACCGTCCGGAAGCGCCTACCACGTAGGACTGGCTGTCCTCGTCAAAGTACACATCCCCCAGGATAAACTCCTCCGACGCGATGCCGTCCTGATACCAGGACTTTTCCAGTGCGTTGAAATCCGGGCCGGGCACAAAGGACGCGTGATACAGGGAGCCGTCCGTCAGGGCCACATACAGTCCCGCCGGATAGGCGCTGTTCTGGTCCACCGTGTGCTTGATATACTCCTCCATCTCCGGGATGTCCATCTCTTCATACTCAATGGTATCCTTCTGCATCTCCAGCATGGTCAGCGTCTTGTTCATCCACGCATTGGTCTCCTGGATCACTTTTCCCGTGGTCTCCTGGATCAGATTCTCGCTTTTATCCAGCAGCGCGTCAGAAACGCGCCGGTAAACAAGCGTCAGCAGTACCGCAACCATGATCACAATGGTGATCACGATGGCACCGACCAGCTTGGCCGCAATCCTTCCTCCCCGCCGCCGGACTTTCGCTGACGGCCTGTGTTCTGTTCTCTTTTTTGTTTTCATACTCTCGTCTCCTCTATCAGTCGATTTGGGCTGTTTGCATACAAGAATAATCATACGCAAGCCCCGCAATGAAATGATGTCTTTTCCAAATTATAACTGATATGCGTAAAAAAAACAATGAAAGAACAGAAAATACGTAGAAAAATCCGAAAAAATCATTCCCCCAGGATCACCCTCGTCTCCTGCTTCACCACGATCCCGTCCTCCCGCGCGGAAAAGCTCTCCAGCCAGATATCCCCGTCCGTATTACAGTCATACACTTCTCTTGCCGCAATCTTTTCCCCGGACAGACCCTCTTTCTCAATTTCCACCAGAATATACTCCGTGTCCTTTTCCGCCGTGATCTGCTCCGGCATCTCCTCCGGACGGTATGCATCCTTCTTTACGATCTCATGCCCCTGATCCATCTGGCAAACCGTGATCCGGACCGGGCGGTACATGGCCTCATACCGGACTGTCACGCTGCATTTTTCCGTTTTTGTTTTTCCGCCCTCTGTCATGTTCGTCTCTTCGTCAAGCGCGGATGTCAGCTCTGTCCCCTCGGAAACCTCCCCGCTTGCGGAAATCCCGCTTCCCCGTGTCACATAGATTCTTCCGTCTGCGGTCTGATACACCGGATTGGCATAATACACCTGATCTTCCTCTACGCTTCCTGCCAGGGTATAAATGGTCCCGCTGATGCTGCGCTCCTGTCCCTCATCTGATTCGCTGAGACGGATGTCCAGGTCGGAAATCCCTTCCGTAAGCACGGAGCCCCAGCAGGTTTCTCCGTTTTCCATGGTCCACTGTGGAGCGAGCATCTGGATCCCCTCCAGATCACCGAAGGAGATCTCCCAATCGGAAGGGTTGTCTCCTTTGCTCCTGTCAATGTCTGCATACAGCTTTCCTCCGTCCTCCGGATCATAAGACAATACCAGGTTCTGAACGTTCCCCGCCGGTCCGGTATGATGCCCGGAATCCGCGTTTCCTGCCATATCCGCAGATGGTTCTTCCGCCGCCTCCATGGGAACCATATCCAGAAATTCCGCAGTAATCAATACTCCGATCATCCTGTCGTCTCCGCCCTCCGTGCCGGCGTTCGGAACTGCCAGGGAACAGCCGCAGAGCAATGTCATGATACACAGACACAGGCTGATCTGGAATATCATCGTCTGCTGCGCACCTCCGCAGAAAGGCCATCCTCCCTGTTCTGAAAAGCCGCGAAACCTCTTCTTTTTATTCCTCATCCCCATCCTCCTCCAGTTTTCCGTCAAACTTCAGGATATCTCCTACATCGCAGTTCAGAAAATAACAGATCCGGTTGATCGTGTGAAAACGGACGCCCTTTGCCTTTCCGCTGCGCAGAACGGACAGATTGGCTTCCGTAATATTGACCAGCCTGCACAATTCCTTTGATGTCATTCCCCGGTCCTTCAAGACCTCTTCCAAACAAACTCTGATTCCCATAATTCCCGCCTTTATGTTTTGAGCATCCAACCATACAGTTAGCTTTTTTCACCATACGGTCAGATGATCAGGTCATGCTCCCGCTTCAGCTTTTGGTCCTCCTGCAGATACCGCGCGAACAGCAGCGCCGCCAGTACAAAAATAATGGAAATGACGGGCACATGGATCACAAGGTCCATCTGGGAAAGACTAGAACAAAACAGAACCTGCAGCAGGTTGAAGCCCACGTCCGCAGCAGCCGTGATCCCCAGCGCCCTTGTACAGAATCCGGCAAGCCGGCTCGTCAGTTCCACGGACGCGTCGCCGTATCGGTCCGTTTTCAGGGCCGTCAGCATCCGTCCTGCCAGAAATACGATCCCCATGTCAAACACATACGGCAGGAGATTGACCAGATAACCCAATCCGAGGAACAGGTATGTCATGCCCGGACTCTGCGCACCTTGCGCGAAGCCGGACAGAACAGGACCGCTGTCCATGCTCCCCACGTTTTGGACGGCTTTCAGAAGACTTCCCAGGCCTTGTCCAAAGATGAGGTATACGAAAACCATATTCAGAAACACAAGAAGCTTCTGCAGGACGCTGTGCAGTGTTTCCGGCTGTGCCCTCCGGCAGACCAACAGCACCCGGATCACCACGTAGCCTGACAGCGCCGAGTAAAACATACAGCCCAGCATCCATTTTCCCGTTCCGGGAACCGGGGCCGGAAACAGGCCGGGATTGATCATATAATAGTGTACGATCAACAGCAGAATGCTCAGGCCATACAGTACATGGTCGATGCCAAGAAGCTTCCCCTTCTTTTTTAAGATCAGCCAGGCCAGGCATGGGAGCAGGCTCAAACCCATATAAAGCAGGATTGCCGCCGCATTTCCAACAGATCCGGACAAGGACAGGGCGCGGAGCGCATAACCCGTCTGCTCAAACGGAAAGGCCGCCAGGCCGGAACATACTCCGGAAGCATTCACCTGCACCAGGCTGAAAATGACACAGACAGCAGCTTCTGCCGTCAGGATACCGATCATTCCTTTTCGCTTCATATGCCCTCCTTTCGAACCCTCTCAGAAATAGAAGGGCCGCAAGAAAATTATTGTTTCGCGATAATTCTATATCTTTATAATAGCATAAAATTATCGTTTGTCAATCATTTCTAAAAATAAATCCTTCCTTTTCAAGAAACTCTGAAAGTCCAGGTCTGCAATTGCATCCGCAATGCTGCCAATTTTCTTTCTTCTGCACAAGTAACCAACTTTTCCTACATTTTTCCGTACATTC
Organism: uncultured Lachnospiraceae bacterium; assembly: GCA_949893755.1. Classification (GTDB taxonomy): domain Bacteria; phylum Bacillota; class Clostridia; order Lachnospirales; family Lachnospiraceae; genus Schaedlerella. The sequence goes on from CATLCV010000302.1 coordinate 4,892, forward strand.
TAACCATTCATTTCCAGATTCGTTCCGTGCTATACTATGTTTGCAGACGACAGAAGCCGCGGAATCTAAAACGGCGCTTCATCATTGTAACAGGAGGTCAATTATGTCGATTATTTTCAACGAACAGTCAAAAACATTTACTCTGCATACCAGGCATACAACATACCAGATGAAGATCGGGAATCTGGATTACCTGCTGCACCTTTACTATGGTCCTACCATGCATGACGCGGACTTAAGCAACCA
>CATLCV010000303.1 GCA_949893755.1 uncultured Lachnospiraceae bacterium
TGCGGGGATACAGCGGACTGGTGGTATATGCGGACGACTTTGTAGTATGTTTCCAATACAAAGACGATGCGGAGAAGTTCTATGAGATGCTGAAACGCAGAATGAAGCACTTTGGACTGAGCCTGGAGGAAGAAAAGAGCCGTCTGATAGAGTTCGGGAGATTTGCGGAGGAAAACAGGCGGAGGAAAGGGAAGGGAAAACCAGAGACCTTTACGTTCCTCGGGTTTACACACTACTGTTCGAGAAGTAAGAATGGGAAGTTCAGGGTGAAGAGGAAAACCAGCAAGAAGAAGTTCACCAAGAAATGTAAAGAGGTACACAGGAAGATACAAAGAATGAGAACGTGGAAGCTGAAGGACATCATAAGTAAAGTGAACGAGATACTTGTAGGCTACTTTCATTACTATGGGATAACAGACAACATAAAAAGTATAGCAAGATTCCGGCATGAAGTGGAGGAAAGCCTGTTTTATTGGCTAAACCGAAGAAGTCAGAAGCGAAGCTATACATGGGAAGATTTCCGCAGAATGCAGCAGGAGTATCCGCTGGCACCTGCGAAAATATATGTAAGTGTCTATGACAGTTGAAGAACAATTAACTTTGCAAAGAGCCGGATGCGGGAAAGCCGCACGTCCGGTTCCGTAGAGGGGTGTGGGGAGCAATCCCCGCATCTACTCGACAGGAAACAGGCCGCTTTGCGGCTGTGGCCGGCGGAATACTCACCGTAGATATCACCGGCCAAAGGATAGAATGATCGTGATTTCGGCAACGGACTTTTTGCATCAAAGAGGGCAAGGGCAGAACAGGAGGGAAAGTATTTTGGAAGCGGTTATGGAATATCTGCGGGACTTGAATGTGGTATCAATATCACTTCGGATCCTCCTGTCTATTCTGATCGGGGGGATCCTGGGAGTAGAGCGGGGGAGGAAGAACCGCCCCGCCGGGCTTCGGACGTATATCCTGGTGTGCCTGGGCTCTGCGCTGGTGATGATGACGAACCAGTATGTGTACGTTACATTTGAAACCGGAGACCCGGTGCGCCTGGGAGCACAGGTGATCAGCGGCATCGGTTTTCTGGGCGCAGGGACGATCGTGCTGACCGGGAGAAATAAGATCATGGGGATCACCACTGCGGCGGGCTTATGGACTGCCGCCTGCAGCGGCCTTGCGATCGGGATCGGATTTTATGAGGGCGCGGTTCTGGGCGGCCTTGCGATCGCGTTTACCGTGTCCGGGCTTTTAAAATTCGACATCTGGATCCGGAAAAAGTCCAGATATCTGGATCTGTATATTGAATACAATGTAGAAAAAGGCAATTTCAGCGGTTTCCTGCAGTATGCCAGGGAGCATGAGCTGGAGGTAAGCAACATCCGGGTAAATAAAGGATTTTCCTGGTCCGAACAAAGCGGAAGGTCAGGGATTCTCAGCTATACGGTCACGGTCACCAGCCAGATCTACCGTACCCACTCGGAGATACTGGAAGTACTGGCGCATGAGAAGGGGATCCAGTTTATTGAGGAATTGTAAATAAATGTTCTGTCCGGTCAGATGGAGCACCAGGAGGGAGATGGGCCTCAGCTCCCATTCACCCCATAATTCTTCTAACTGTACGGTTGCAATCCGGAATCTCAGTTTTATGCAATTTATTGCAATGAAACTGAGATTCCGGATTAGCAACCTACTCATGAATGAGCAAAAAACGGCTGCGTTAGCAGACGTAAGAGTGCGTTAGCACGGTTTTTGCGAATGGATGAGTCGGTTGGAGGCGCTTTAGAGCATCCAACCGTACAGTTAGTAATTCTTCCGAAACTGCTTCGGCGTCGTGCCGGTCTGCCGCCGGAATACGGAGATAAAATGGCTGACATCATGAAACCCGCTCATATGGCTGATGCTCTGCACTTGCAGGTAAGGCTTTCCGACCAGCAGTTCCTTCGCCCGGTTGATCCGAAACCGGGTGATATAATTCTGCACGGAGTATCCGGTAAACCGCCGGAACAGCCGTGTAAGATACTGAGGGCTGACATGGACCTCACGGGCCAGGCTGTCCACATCCGGGACAGCCGCGGGATCTGTTTCAATTCTTTCTATTATCGGAGCCACATACTGGCGGTAGAGCGGATGCTCTGTCTGCGAATGCTTTCGGTAAATGCCGGAAAAATGCATCAAAAATTCATAGCACTGGACAGATAGAGTCAGGTCGTCCAGACGGTTTTCCTGATAGGAAAGAAGCGCCCGGTCAATCCACTTCTGGAAATATTGTCCCTCTTCTGCGTCAATGAAGAGATAAGAGGATTCCCCGCATATTTTCCGGATGTCATTCGCCAGTGTTCCGCCGAAGGTCAGGAAAGCGGTCCTCCAGCTTTTGGTGTTGTTCCGGTAGCGGTGGGGCGTGTGGGGGGAGATCAGGATTCCCTCGCCCGGATTCAGGATGATGTCCTCCCCGGCCAGAGTGACCGTCCCCTGTCCGCTCTCCGTCTGGAGCCAGTGGTACAGGGGAAAGCCTTTTGGGCGGGAAATGGATTCCTGGGACCAGCGGTTGCCGATGCTGTCAATGGTCAGGGGCAGCTCCTGAATGGAAAGCTTGAAAAAGATGGGCATGGTTTACCTCCGTTGTCGAAGCTTTTCCGGCCGTGCGGATGGATGATCGAAAGATTGCAGCCGCACAGCTGGATTTTTTATTTCGAATATTCATATTTTTTAGTCTAGCTTACCATACTTTTTATTCAAAAAAAAGACTATAATATATAAAAAGATCCAGCTGTGTGGTTGCTGATTCAACAGGGCATTTGGTTTGCAATAAATTGCATGCTAGAGTGTGTTGAATCGCAGCCGCACGGCTGGAAAAAGTGATCAAGCACATACGGAGGTATCTGACAATGGGAGCAAAATTCAAAAAAATGTTATACGGCGGCGATTACAATCCGGAACAGTGGCCGAGGGAGATCTGGCAGCAGGACATGGAGCTGTTTGACAAGGCGGGGATCAACAGCGCCACCATCAACGTATTTTCCTGGGCACGGCTCCAGCCGTCGGAGGAGGTTTACGATTTTCATGAGCTGGACGCAATCGTGGACACGCTGACCAAGGCAGGGAAGCAGATCGTGCTGGCCACCTCCACGGCTGCTCTTCCGGCCTGGATGGTGAAGCGTTATTCGGAGGTGGCGCGGGTGGATTATGAGGGCCGACGCCACAAGTTCGGACAGCGCCACAATGCCTGCCCAAACAGCCCGGTGTACCGGCATTTTATCCGGGAGCTGACGGCAAAGCTGGCAGAGCGCTACGGAAGTAATGAAAATGTGGTATGCTGGCACATCAATAATGAGTACGGCGGGGAATGCTATTGCGAGAACTGTGAAAAGGCGTTCCGGGTCTGGCTGCGGAAAAAATACGGGACGATTGAAGCCTTGAATCAGGCATGGAACCTGACCTTCTGGGGCCACAACATTTACGATTGGGATGAGATCGTGCTGCCAAACGCGCTCAGCGAAGGAATCCCGTGGCAGGGCACCGGAGAATTTGGATGTGAAAAGACTGCATTTGCGGGGATCTCCATTGATTACCGCCGCTTCATGTCGGACAGCATCCTGGATAATTTCCGGCTGGAGCGGGACTCCATCCGGCAGTATGACAAAGCGGCCCCGGTGACGACGAACCTGATGGGCACCTACAAGGGGCTGGATTATTTCAAATGGGCGAAGGAGATGGACATTGTTTCCTGGGACAACTATCCCAGCTACGATACCCCCTGGAGCCATGTGGCCATGCGGCATGATCTGATGCGCGGACTGAAAAATGCCCCCTTCATGCTGATGGAGCAGACCCCCAGCCAGCAGAACTGGCAGCCCTACAATTCCCTGAAAAAGCCGGGACAAATGCGGGCGCAGAGCTGGCAGACCGTTGCCCACGGCGGGGACACGGTTCAGTTCTTCCAGCTCCGCAGGTCTGTGGGCGGCTGCGAGAAGTTTCACGGAGCCGTGATCGCCCATGCGGGTACGGATCAGACCAGGGTATTCCGCGAGGTGGCCCAGCTCGGGGAAGAGCTGAACCAGATCGGAGATTCCATCATCGGCTCCGGGACGGAATCGAAGGTGGGGATCATGTTCGACTGGGACAACTACTGGGCGCTGGAATATACAAGCGGCCCCAATGTGGATCTGAAATATGTAGACCAGATCTCCCGCTATTACGAATATTTTTACCGGAAAAATATTTCCGTAGATATGATCCCTGTGGATGCGGATCTCTCCAAATACGATCTGGTAGCTGCGCCAGTTCTGTACATGGTGAAGGCAGGCATGGCGGAGGCCATCGAAGCATACGTGGCAGCAGGCGGCACCTTCGTCACCGGTTTCATGAGCGGCATTGTCAATGAATCCGACAACGTGCACCTGGGCGGCTACCCTGGCCCTCTGCGTAAGCTGGCAGGCGTGTGGGCGGAGGAGATCGACGCCCTGGCGCCGGAGCAGTCCAATGAGATCGTATTTACCGACGGGAGCAAGGATGAGTGCGGGATGCTCTGCGATATCCTCCATCTGGAAGGCGCGGAAGAGATCGCACGGTATGGGAGCGATTTCTATGCGGGAACACCGGCTGTCACGAGAAATGTGTTCGGAAAGGGACGCGTCTATTATGTGGGAACTGTGCTGTCGGAGGACGGGCTTGAGAAAGTGCTGGATCTGGCCTGCGGCGGGGCGGGTGTTGTTTCCGTGATCGGGGAACAGACAGAGCTTGAGGTGACAAGACGGATCTCGGATGCAGGAGCAATCTATTTTGTGATGAACTTCAAGGATCAGGAGCTTCCTCTTCCGAAGGTATTTTCCGGGAAGAAGGATCTGCTGTCGGGACGGACGATGGAGGAAGGGGAAATGCTGAAAAAGTATGATGTGAGGATTGCGGTGTATCTGCGGAGGTACTGAGCAGATACGTGACTGGAAAAGAAAATGGAAGGGGGCTGTTGCACTAATATAGTGCTTCAGCCCTTATTTTACTACAAGTTTTCTTAGTCCAAAAAATGGAGCCAGATACTTGTAAAATCTGGCTCCTGTTGTAAAATAAAAATTATGCGAATTAA
>CATLCV010000304.1 GCA_949893755.1 uncultured Lachnospiraceae bacterium
AGCTCCAGTTCATCCAATTGGGAAAAAGGATATTCTACCCGTTTCCCCTCGTCGAACTCGGCCACCAGCATCCTGGCCGTATCATGGATCTCCCTAACCACCCCCATATCTCCATTAAATACTCCCATGCCTTTATCAATAGGAATTCCATACCTGCTTAAGATCTCCCACTCCACCTGGTAATTGTTTTTGATCTGCATCACCTTATCTCCCTTGCGGAAGATCCTGCCGTTGATCTCCTTTTCTTCCTTTTCCGGATCCGGGGGATTCAGGTAGCGCTGCAGTATGGAATTCAGGCGTTCCACACCGAGAAGCCCTTTCCTGGTGGGCGTCATCACCTGGATCTCCGACGGAGGGGCGCCCACATATTTGGGAAGCTTTTTCTGGATCAGCATAATGACCACACCGATGATCACATCGGCCTCCTGTCTTCTCAGGAAAAAGAAATCCCTGCTCTTATTGTCCAGCACCACAGCCTCCCCCGCATTGATCTTATGTGCATTTACCACAATATCACTCTCTCCTGCCTGGCGGAAGATCCGGGTCAGTGTGACCACCGGAAAACGCCCGGACAAAATGATATCCTTCAAGACACTGCCCGGTCCTACGGAAGGAAGCTGGTTTACATCCCCTACCAGGATCAGGCGGGTGCCCGGCACGACCGCGGACAGAAGCGCATGCATCAAAGAGATATCCACCATGGACATCTCATCAATGATCAGGATGTCTGTTTCCAGGGGATTATCCCGGTTGCGCTGGAATCCGCTGACGCTCCCCTCTTCCTCCGGATTTCCATTCACCTCCAGGAGACGGTGAATGGTCTGGGACTCATATCCGGTGGCCTCTGTCATCCGCTTTGCGGCGCGTCCTGTGGGGGCGGCAAGCAAAATACTCATGCCCTCGCTTTCAAAAAAACGGATCATGGTATTGATGGTGGTCGTCTTGCCGGTCCCCGGCCCTCCGGTCAATACCAGAAGCCCGTGGCGGATGGATTCCACCACCGCGCGGTGCTGCATGGGATCCAGCTGGAGCTGCTCCCGTTCTTCCACCTTGCGCAGCCGCTGTTCCATCATCTCCTCTGGCATCTCGCAGTCAATGTCCAGGTCATGGAGCATACGTGCCGTATTCAGCTCCAGATAATAATAATGAGACGGATAAATCCGGATCTGCCCGTTTTCTTCCTTCCGGACCGTCTTCCGGTCGATGCAGAGATCCATGATGTACTTCTCGATCTCTGGAAGCTGCACGCTTAGAATCTGTTCCGCCCGTGAAGCAAGCACCTCCTGGGGCAGATAAATGTGTCCTTCCACAGCCGCCTGCTGGAGTACATAGACCAGACCGCTGCGGATCCGGAAATCGGAGTCCTTATGGATCCCGATTCTGGAAGCGATCTCATCCGCTGTCTTGAATCCCACCCCGGAAATGTTGTCCGCAAGCTGGTAGGGATTCTCCTGCAGCACCTCATAGAGTCTGGATCCGTAATATTCATAAATTTTCACTGCAAGCGCGGTAGAGATTCCGTACTTCTGCAAAAAGATCATGGCCTTCCGCATGTCCCTTTTTTCTTCCACCTGCACCGCGATCTCCTGGGCCTTCCGTTTGCTGATCCCCTTGATCTCCGCCAGACGCTCGGGCTCCTCCTCCATGATCCGGAACGTATCCTCCTTAAACCTGCGTACGATGCGCCCCGCAAGGGACGCGCCGATCCCCTTGATGGCCCCGGAACCCAGGTAGCGCTCAATGGACACCAGATCTTCCGGCTCCTTGACCCTGTGGGAGTGTACCTTTAGCTGTGTTCCGTATACACTGTGGTTCACGTATTCCCCTTCCAGCTCCAGAAGCTCCCCCTCCGTAATATAGTGAAAGCTGCCCACACAGGTCACCTCTCCGTCGTCACTTTCCAGGTTGAATACCGTATATCCGTTTTCCTCATTCCGAAACACGACATGCTCCACATATCCTGTTACTGTCTCCAAAATCCCCTACCTCTTTCGTCTTTTGATCAGGAACTGTGAAAACAACTGTTGCAGATGACGCAGAATCACAGTTCTTTAGGAGATGTGTCAGTTATTTTTCTACAACTCCTTACCTTTCACTCCAAAAAGACAGGCATCCGGTGAAGCCTGTCTTTTTTCCTCTAAGAATCTGCAGAAAATTTTCCTGCAAATCCTAATCGAGACATACAGAAAGCCTGCCACCGGCAGCCTTTCTGCATACGATGGTATCCAGGATTCCCTGCGATGCACGGTCACAGGCCGGTCAAAAATCCTTTCGTCCGCTCATGAATTCCACAAACTGTCCGGTCCCGATCGCTACCACCTTCAGCGGATCCTCCGCTGTCATAGTATGAATCCCGGTCCGTTCTTCGATCAGCTCTTCCAACCCGCGCAGCATAGAGCCTCCTCCGGTCAGTACGATCCCCCGGTCCAGTATATCCGCGGAAAGCTCCGGCGGGGTCTGCTCCAATACCGCAATCACCGCCTCTACGATCTGGCTGGTCGTCTCCCTCAGCGCTTCCTCGGTCTCTGTCGATGTCACAGTCACGGTCTTCGGAAGACCTGTCACCAGATTCCTTCCCCGTACCTCCAGGCGTTCCTCCTCTACCAGCGGATAGGTCGTACCGATCTTGATCTTAATGTCTTCCGCCGTCATATCCCCAATCAGCAGATTATGCTTTTTCCGCATATACCGCACGATCGCCTCATCAAAGTCATCCCCGGCCAGCTTGATAGAAGTGTTCACCACCGCGCCGCCGAGAGAGATCACGGCAATATCCGAAGTGCCGCCGCCCACATCCACGATCATATTGCCGCAGGGCTTGGATATATCAATCCCTGCGCCGATCGCCGCGGCCACCGGCTCTTCGATCAGATGGACTTCTCTGGCCCCTGCCGCAAAGGTCGCTTCCTCCACAGCTTTCTTCTCCACCTCCGTCACACCGCTTGGTACACAGATACTGATCCGCGGCTTCTTGAACATCCGCCGTCCCACCGCCTTCTGCACAAAATACTTGATCATCTTCTCCGTCACGGTGTAATCCGAAATGACCCCCTGCCGCAGAGGGCGCACAGCGATGATATTCCCCGGAGTCCTGCCCAGCATCAGGCGCGCTTCCTCGCCGATGGCCTTGATCACGTTGGTATCCCTGTCAAATGCAACGACGGAAGGTTCCTTCAATATCACTCCCTTGCCCCTCACATACACAAGCACACTGGCTGTCCCCAGATCTATTCCGATATCAACAGACATATAAAACTCTCCCTTCTAAAACAAATCCTTCTCCCAAGAGATTCCTTGACTGAAAACCGTGAATCTATGATCCGCCCCATAAGGCGATGGCAATGATTCACAGTTCCATACATCTCATCCTTCGTTTTTTATAGTCTGTTTATCTGATGTTTTCAATTCAGTATCCGCATAGATACTGTGGCAATTCTGCTTTGAACAGTTATGCTTCCATGTTATACCTGGTCAAGGTGTGACATGGAACCAGTTACGGCCATTCATTAGTATAATCAATTTTTACCAAATTGGAAAGCCCTTTTTTCAAATTTTCCATTTTTTATTCATTTGCCAGAAATCAGGATATCCTCTCTTCAAAATTGGACTTTCCATCGGAATGTACTTCTGTTATTTTTTGTTAAGCATCGCGGCAATATACTTCCCGGTGTAAGATTTTTTATTTTTCGCCACTTCCTCCGGCGTTCCCTCCGCCACAACGGTGCCGCCTTTATCTCCGCCTTCCGGTCCGATATCAATGATATAGTCCGCCGTCTTGATCACGTCCAGGTTATGCTCAATGACGATCACCGTATTGCCGTCATCCGCCAGTCTGCGCAGGATCTCCGTCAGCTTGTGTACATCTGCAAAATGCAGGCCGGTGGTCGGCTCATCCAGAATGTAGACGGTCTTCCCGGTGCTGCGCTTGCTCAGCTCCGTGGCCAGCTTGATCCGCTGCGCCTCGCCGCCGGAGAGCTCCGTGGAGGGCTGTCCCAGCTTGATATAGGAGAGTCCCACATCATATAGAGTCTGCATCTTCCGGCTGATGCTGGGGACATTTTCAAAAAATGTGACTGCTTCCTCCACCGTCATATCCAGGACGTCGTAGATGCTCTTGCCCTTGTACTTGACCTCCAGCGTCTCCCGGTTATACCGCTTGCCGCCGCATACCTCGCAGGGCACATATACGTCCGGCAGGAAATGCATCTCGATCTTGATGATCCCGTCTCCGGAGCAGGCTTCACAACGTCCGCCTTTTACATTGAAGCTGAACCTTCCCTTTTTGTACCCCCTCGCCTTGGCATCCGGAGTCGCCGCGAACAGGTCCCGGATCAGGTCAAAAACTCCTGTGTAGGTGGCCGGATTGGATCGGGGTGTCCTTCCGATGGGCGACTGGTCGATGCTGATGACCTTGTCTACCTGGTCCAGTCCCTCGATGCGCCGGTGCTTTCCCGGAATCGTCCTGGCCCGGTTCAGCTCCTTGGCAAGCTTCTTATATAAAATCTCGTTTACCAGAGAGCTCTTGCCGGAACCGGATACGCCGGTCACGCAGGTCATCACTCCCAGAGGGAAATTGACCGTGATATTTTTCAGGTTATTCTCCTGTGCCCCCACAACCTTCAGGAATCCAGAAAACGACTTCCTTGTCTCAGGCACCGGAATCCGCTTTCTGCCGCTGAGGTAATCTCCTGTAATAGAAGCTTCGCATGCCATGATCTCCTGTGCCGTGCCCACGGCGATCACCCTGCCGCCGTGCTCGCCTGCTCCGGGGCCGATGTCTACCACGCAGTCCGCTGCCAGCATGGTATCCTCGTCATGCTCCACCACGATCAGGGAATTTCCCAGGTCCCGCAGACGCTTCAAGGTGGCAAGCAGCTTATCATTGTCCCGCTGGTGCAGGCCGATGCTGGGCTCGTCCAGGATATAGGCCACTCCCACCAGGCCGGAGCCGATCTGGGTTGCCAGGCGGATCCGCTGCGCTTCCCCGCCGGAAAGGGATCCTGTGGCCCGGGACAGGGTCAGATAGTCAAGCCCCACATCCATCAAAAACTGGATC
>CATLCV010000305.1 GCA_949893755.1 uncultured Lachnospiraceae bacterium
TCTGCCGCATCCATCCCCCTGACATTTACAAGGCTGTACTCGGACAGATCGCTGTTCTGTATCAGCAAAAGGCTCTCTTTTTCCTGCCCCTGCATCAGTTCCCGGTCACGCTGTAATTCCCGGAGCTGCCCCTCAATCCCTGTGATAAGCTCCGATGCAGTCCTGCGGATTGTATCAAGGGAAGATTTCAGTTCCTTCATGTCACGCCCTGATGACCACCCGGCTATATATTGAAAGGAGTAGTCTGAAGTATCAATTCCGAAGCGGCTGCAAACTGTAAACGCTATCCCCTCCGCTTCCACCTCTTTGGTGTTCCTGTCTTTTGCGGGCGCAAGAATATCCTTATTGATCTCCTTATCATGCAGCATGGAGTGGGCGGTTTCATGCACCATCGTCTTTAAAGTCTGGCTCTCACTCATGCCCTCCTGCACCGCAATCCGTTTTTCTGTGGGGCTGAAGAAACCTTTGGAATCTCCGGGTATATCCTCAAAGCTGATCGGAACCGGGGCAACATAGGTGACTGCCTTAACAAAGTCCTCATACCCTTCCACTGTGGACAGAAGCTCTTTTGCCTCCAGTTCCGGGATTGGCTCTCCTGATGTTTGCTTGACATCAAACACGGATACCGCTCGGAAAGCGGGGATTTTAATCTCCACTTCCTCCGTCTGCGGCATCCCGTCCTGGTCAAGCATGATCTCCCCGGTCACAGGGTCTAACTTATCCCGTTTCTCTTTGATTTTGTAAGGGGCAGGGGCAAGGATACGAATTCCCTTCTCCCCCTTGTTTACATGGCGGTTGAAATTTTTCTGCCATGCCTGGTAGCCATATCCTTGTTTTATAGTTATCTTCCTTAATCGTTGTTTTTTCTATAAATCCGGGCATTACCGCATGGTTTGCTCGGATAACTTTTGGTTACGGTATAATTCTATGTATGGCCTTTGCTAAGGCCAAATCCATTACATAGGAGGTTCAAAATGAACGAAAAAAACAGTTATTGGTACCAGCTAAAGGATGACTTCATAGATTTTTTACGGGAAAAAGGTTATAGTAAATCATCCTTTACGCATTACAGGGGGCAGATTGATTTCCTGATTCGTTATGCCAATGCATTGGGGTATACGGAATACATACCTGAAATCGGGCAGGAATTCTTGAAGTCTGAAGCACGGCTGAAGGAATGGGATTCCAAAACACTTGGCTTCAAATCTACAGTAATCCGCCGTCTTGATGAATACATAAACGGAAGAAATTATACTTTTGCCCGGCTCAGGATTTTGTACCAATGCCCTGAATGCTTTGAATGTGAGCTGGAGGCTTTTCTCCAAACTCTCCGGGATGACGGTTATAAAGAAATCACGGTGCGCCAATACCATTCACAGCTTGTAAAAATGCTCCGTTGCTTTTCGGAAAACGGGATTGCTTCATGGGGAGAAGTTAATGCGTCCTGTGTACAGCAGGCTTTTGAAAAATCAGCAAACCGGGCAATCTTTGCCACATATGCCAGAAGATTCTTTTCTTATCTTGTGGAACAGGAAACCGTAGCCGCCAATTATTCAGGCATTCTCCCCAGGGTGCATTATCCACAAAGAGTTCCTTCTGTTTATACATATGAGGAAGTAGAAAGGCTCCTGTCATGTGTGGATCGTAGTACGCCTATGGGAAAGCGGGATTACGCAATCCTTCTGCTGGCTGTCCGGCTGGGCATGAGGGCTTCCGATATCCGCCTTCTCTGTCTCCCGGATATTGATTTCAAAAACAGGAAGATTTCCTACATCCAATTCAAAACCGATGTCCCGCAGACACTTTCATTACTTCCTGAGATTGAGGATGCATTGCGGGACTATATTGAAAATGGCCGTCCGAAGACAGATGAGCCATACATTTTCCTTACTTACAGGAAAACGCAGCTGTCCCGGTCTGTAGTCTCAGTAGTAGCTGACAAATATTTCAAGCTGGCTGGGATAGCTCCGAAAGGCCGCCATCACGGCTCGCACTCACTGCGCATGACTTTTGCAAGTGAACTGGTTGCCGAGGATGTTCCTTTAGAAGCTGTAAGCCGGCTTTTGGGACATGAAGATAACGCAGCGATATCCCATTATGTAGCGCTTTCAACGGAGAGCCTGCGCTCCTGCGCGCTTCCAGTGCCGGAAGCAGGCGGAAAATTTGCAGATTACCTTAAGGAGGATTGAGTTCATGGCTTATATATTTCAAAGTGTTTTTGCATCCGAATTTAAAAACTTTCTAATAATGATCCAGGATGCCGGACAACAGACACGTGGATATGAAGCGACATTTAAGTCCCTCGACATCTTTATCTCGGAAAACCCTGTCCAGGGGAAAGCATTGACAGAGGAGACCATCAGCAGATGGCTGGATTCCCTGTCCTGTAAGCCCCAGTCAAAGAACCGACGGATAACCCATGTCCGGGTATTCTCCAGATACCTGAACGCATTGGAAATCCCGGCTTTTGAACCAGGATATATGAGAGAGCAGTCTGAGTATATCCCTTATACTTTTACGGATGAAGAGTTCCGGGCAATTATCCATGCTGCGGATGAATTTTTAGGGAATCGCCGTGGAAGCACAAAGTCATCCCGGGCATTCCCCATGCTGCTGCGTATGCTTTATGGCTGCGGGCTGAGGCTTGGCGAAGCACTTGCGCTGCGTTGGGAAAATGTAGATCTCGGCGCGGGAATTCTGCACATCAGGAAAGCGAAAAATAATAAGGAGCGCGATGTTCCGATGGATCCGTCCTTAACAAGCCTGCCGGAAATATATAAAAAACGGCGGATTTCTGAAAACCCGGATTCCGTTTATGTTTTTGAAAGCGACCGCGTCCCTGGCACACCATACCTTGGATGGACTTTCCGGAACTGGTTCCTGTCAGTCATGGAACAGGCTGGGATAAGCAATGAGCGGCAGGAGAAGTACGGACGCGCAATCTCCCCGCATACCCTTCGGCACTACTTTACTTATAAGTCCTTCCTGCAGGCAGAAGATAAAGGGCGGACGCTGGAGCAGTTTATTCCATATCTTTCCGCATACCTGGGGCACAGATCGCTTTTGGAAACGGAACGGTATCTTGCAACAGATTATACTTTATATAAAGACTCGCAGGATCGCATGGAACAGTCCATAGGACATATTTTCCCGGAGGTGGATTTTGAATGAAAAAAGGATCAATACTGCCATTATTGGAGAGGTTCTTCACAGAATACCTCCCATCTTCCAAAGGTGTCAGCAGCAATACTCTGAAAGCCTACCAGTACGCATTCCGGCTTCTGTTTGCATATTTTTCAGATGAAAAGGGAATCCAGCCGGACAAAGTGACTTTTGAACTACTCGGCGGCGGTGCTGTTGACAGTTTCCTCGCGTATCTGGAAGAACAGCGGCATTGTACAGTGAAAACCCGGAACCTGCGGAGGGCTGCGCTCATGGCATTCGCAAAATATGCGGCGGATAAGGATTTCACAGAATCCATGTCTTTTTATACGGCGATGGTAAAAATACCAAAAAAGAAAGAACCTAAGAATGCTTCCATCAAATATTTTACCAAAGAAGAAGTATGCATCATCCTTTCCGCGCCAAATGCCAATACATTGACCGGGCAGAGGGACATAACTCTGCTGAGTGTCCTCTATGCAACAGGCGCAAGGGCGCAGGAACTCTGTGACATCACGATAAAGGACATTTCCTTCTCTGACCCGACAAGAATAAAGCTGACTGGAAAAGGGAACAAGTCGAGGATTGTCACCATCCCCCAAAACTGTACGGTTTTGTTAAAGGGCTATATGAAAAGCCGTGGATTTTGTTCAAATGACCCCGGCATACAGAACAGGCATCTCTTTTCAAGCCGCACCAATGAGCATATGTCGATATCATGTGTGGAGGGGATTGTAAGAAAATATCTGGTTGCCTGTAGGCAGGAACATCCAGACAAATTTCTTGAAAAAGGATATTCCCCTCATTCATTCAGGCATTCGATAGCAGTCCATATGCTTGAAGCAGGAGATTCGCTTGTTACGATAAAAGCTTTTCTTGGCCATGCAAGCATCGTAACGACAACTATCTACGCACAGGTGACACCTGAGCTGGCAAATAAGTATCTTGATGAACGTGGGAAACCCATCCCTGAAAAAAATGTGGAAGCGTCACCTAAACCGTTAGCACAGGCATTGCCATTTTTATACAAATAAACTTAGTGGCGATGCAAAAAGTTATCCGAGAAAACAACCTGCGTTTTCTCGGATTTTTCTATAAAGCAGATTTTAAGGAGGATAACTATGAACAAAGCATATGGGTACTTATCCTATTTCTCGGATAAATAGCCTGCGACCAGACTGGCGTCAGGGCGCTGTAAGGCTATCAGGAGCGTGTTGTTGACACTGTAATTATGGAATTTAGACATGGTGGAGAGGTAGCCTTTATATTTCTCGCTTTCAAAAAGTTCCTTTAAGCCTTCTTCCAGCTTGTCAGTGATCTCTTTTACTTTCTGTTTTTCTGTTTTTGCGTCTGCCATATTTTCAATCCTTTCTTTGCATGAAAAAAAGACAATCTGATGTGACTGTCTTTCTCCCTGAAAACAAAAAAGCAGCGAACTGTTCTCTGATCTGAAAACAAATTCACTGCTTTACTGCTTATATGATTCAGTTACTGTGGCTATGCCAGCACAGGCTCCCGTTTTTTGATGACAGTCTCCACTTCCTCTATGGTCTTTTCAACAATCCTTGCTATCTGCTCTGATGAATAGCCATCTCTATGCATATTCATAATCACGCCAGTTATGGCGTTATCTGTTGCGTTTTCTCTGATTCCCTGTGAAAGATTACACATAGCACTCATATCCTTTCTCAATTTTTCATCTACCGGAATACTGTACTCAGTTTTAATGATCCCTAACTTTTCATCAACGGTCAGTTCCGCCGAAAGCAACGTACTCAGCAGGCGGTGCAGCTCATACTTCTCATCATGCTCCGGAAGTTCATTTGATATACCTATCAGGACAATATTCAGCAGGTCAAGC
>CATLCV010000306.1 GCA_949893755.1 uncultured Lachnospiraceae bacterium
ATCCTTGCCGCCTCCTCCAGCTCCAGCGGCACCGTGGACATAAAGCTGTTCATCAGAAAGACCCCGAAGGAAATCCCTGTGGCCACATACATGAAGATGATCCCGAACCTGGTGTTCGTCAGGTGCAGGCTGTATCCGATCATATAGATGGGAAGGAACAGTGCCTGATAAGGGATCAGGATTCCGATGATAAAATAAATATAACAGAACTGGAAAAATTTCCTTCTGCATCTTGCGATCGCCCAGGCGGTAGTGCCGCAGAGGATCGCCAGAATCAATACGCTGAGTACCGTATAGATCATCGTATTGGTAAAGGTGGTCGCCAGATCCAGCTTCTTGTAAGCCGCCGCGTAATTATCAAAATTCAGGCTTTCCGGGAACGCCAGCGGGCTGCTCAGATACAGCTCTTTTTTTCCCTTAAAGGAATAATTGAAAATGATAAAGATGGGAGCGACAAACAGCAGGGCCGCGATGCTCATGATCACCTGTACCACAAGCGTCCCTTTTCCGTATGGCTGTGCCGGAATCTCCTCTTTTTCTTTTTTTCTGCTCTTTTTCCCGCGGCTGTCCGCCGCTTTCTTCCATGCCATCATGCCTGCACCTCCCGTTTCTTAAGTCCTTTCACCTGTACCAGGGCAACCAGAAGAAGTACGATGACCAGCGTAACCGACATGGCACAGCCGTATCCATACTGGCGTCCGTTGATGGCCGTCGTATAAGTCTGGTAGATCATAGAAGTAGACGCGCGCCCCGGGCCTCCCTTTGTGGAGGATACCAGAAGGTCATAGACCTTCAGAGAACCTGTGGTGATCCCGACCACGCAGATGGTGATCGCGGGAGCCAGCATGGGGATCGTCACGTTGATAAACCGCTTCACCGGCCCTGCCCCGTCTACCTTTGCCGCCTCATACAGATCTGCCGGAACAGACTGCAGCCCTGCCAGATAGATCAGCATCCAATACCCGATCCACTGCCAGTTATTGGCGATCAGAAGCCCGGTCAGGACGGTCTCCTTTTTTCCGAACAGCAGGAAATTGATATTCGTACCCAGCGCGTCATTCAATGCCGGGAGCACGTTGGAAAACATTTTCAGCCATACAAAGCCGACTACTACGGCGCTGATCAGGCAGGGGATAAACAGGATCGTCCTGTAGATCTTCTGCGCCTTGATCCCGCTGTCCAGCGCGATCGCAAAGAGCAGAGCGACCACATTCTGGATGATCGTATTTCCGATCGTAAATTTCAGGGTAAACCACCATGCGTTTCTGAAATCCGAATCCTGAAGCAGATCGATATAATTCTGGATTCCAACAAATGGTTTTTCCGCGGACATCCCGTCCCAGCTTGTAAAGGAATAACGGACCGCCATAAACAGCGGAATGATCAGCCCGATGGTGAAGATTACAAATCCCGGAAGTACCAGCGCCAGATACTGCCGCGACATTTTTCGTTCCATATAATTGATGTTTTTCGTCTTCATAAGATGCAATCCTTCCTTCCAGAAAGCCTGCTGCCGGCAGGCTTTCTGTATTCTGCGGTATTTTGATAAAACGGGAAGAATGATTTCTTCCCGTTTTCAAACAATCTCTAATTTGCCGAGCTGGTGTCTACCCTGTCGTCGGAAGCCTTCAGGCATTCCTCAAAGGATTCGTCACCCTGCAGCCATGCCGCGATGTCTTTCGCGTTTTCTTCCTGGAAACCGCCCCATACAAGCTGGTTATTTCCCAGTGTTACGTCTACGATATTCCCTTCCTCCGCATACTTGTCAATATCCTCCTGACTCGGATTCGGGAAGGTCGGCGTCACATCCTTAAGCATGGAAGCGGTCTTGGTATAGTCCAGGATCTCTACTGCCAGATCCTGATCGCTGGTCAGCACATCCAGCACCTTGTTGATCGCATCCTGATGCTCGGATTCCGCGCTTGTCATGATAGTGATGTTGGGTTCGAAGATCAGCTTGGAATCTCCGGTCTGGTTCGGGAACGGGAAAATACCAAATTCAAAGGTATCGTCAATATCCAGGAAGTTCTGGATGGACCAGGAACCGGATACCTTCATTGCCGCCTCGCCCTGTACCATTTTAGCGTCGCAGTCTGTCTGCTCCGTGGAAAATGTCTCCGGAAATGTATTGTCATAGATCAGCTTATTGTATTCATAAGCCGTCTGCACTGCCTCATCCTCAGAGAAGGATACCCCGCCGTCACGGAACTTGTCGCCCCACTCCGGATCATTGTTGAATACATCGTTCATCATGAACTGCATCGTCACATTTCCGATGGACCAGGTATCTACCATATGGCTTGCAAACGGCGTGATCCCCTTCTTCTTACAGTCCTCAATGATCTTGTTGAGGTCCTCCTGTGTCTTAGGAACATCCCATCCGTTTTCCTTGAACATGGCCTTATTGTAATAAACACCCTGGTACAATGCGTTATAGACCATTCCGTAGGTCTTTCCGTCGATGGTCACATTTTCTCTGGCCGCGTCCAGTCCCCGGTCCAGATACTCTGCGTCGATCTCTCCCAGCACTCCCTGGGGCGCATAAGTGGCCACGTCCTGGGCTTTTCCGATCATGATATCCGGAAGTCCGGACTGCAGGTACTGCTGCATCTTCGGCTGGAAATCATTTCCCCAGTCTACACATTCCCATTCCAGCGTGATCTCCGGATATTTCTCAGCCAGCGCCTCGTCGATCATATCCTCGATCCCGGCATCTGTTGTGGACTGTCCCGCCAGAACGGTCAGCGTCACCTCTTCTCCGCCGGCTTCCTCAGTGCTGTCCGCCTCCGATCCGCCGTCTGCGCTCTCCTGTCCGCTGTCCGTGCCGCCGTCCGTGCTGCCGCCGGAACCGCCGCATCCAGCCAACATAGAGGCTGCCATCGCTGCTGCCAGAATCATACACATCACTTTTTTCTTCTTCATTTTCTGTCCTCCTACTTGTTTTTTGAACTGTCTGTATTATATAGAAATTCTCAGCAAGACCAATAGGACGATTTTGAAAATATCGCTTGTACTTTTTTGCATGCAGAAATCCTGCCACCGGCAGCCTTTCTGCATACGATGGTATGAAAAAACCGGAGCGCTGTTTTAACGCCCCGGCTCTTCATACCGGTCAAATACCTTCCGCAGGATCCATGCCTGCACATAGCCCCACAGCGCAAACCCAATGGTCAGCCAGAAGAACAGCAGCTGCGGCGCTTCGATGCTGACGATTCCAAACGCCAGAAATGCCGCTCCCACCAGGATCAGTGTTCCCGTATACCCCGGACGGCTTCCTCCGATCAGCAGGGCGTTTTTCAGGCATACCCTCAGCCTGTCCCGGAATCTTGCCAGATAGGGAAATACGTACAAAAATTCTATCATACAGACGGCGGCGCATACAAACGTCCCTGCATAAAGGGCAGGCCGCGTCCACCCCGGAAGCTGCGGGATCACCTGAAGGTTCCACAGGCATACCGCACCGCACGCCAGAACCATCAGCCAGCACAGGGTCGCCTGCTTCACATTTTCACCAAAGGCCTTCCAATAGCTTCGGAAAATATATGCCTCCTCGTTCCGCGCCATTTTCAGATTTACAGAATAGAGCGCCGCCAGCCCTGCCCCGGCCGTGACCACCGGGACACAGCACAATAAAAAGCAGAGGTTCAGGATGACAAGATTCACCGCCTTATTCAGCGCATTCATAACCGGACTGTCAAACAACATTTTATTCCACTCCTTCTTCCTGATAAGAACTGAATTCCCGGTTCTGATCCGCAAATTCCAGAACCTCCTCCAGTGTTTTTTCTTTTTTCAGCCAGGAAAGCTGTTCCGCCGCCAGAGCGTTCTGGAAATCCCAGGTGAGCTGTGCATTTCCGACAGACACATCCGTTACCTTCCCCTGCTGTTCGTACCATTCGATATCCTCCTGGATCCTGCTTTCATAGGCCGGCGTGATTCCCTTTACCACAGAAGAGGACTGGGTAAAATCCAGGATTTCCTGCGCCAGCTTCTGATCGTCCAAAAGCGCAAATAAAAGCTCGTCCAGAATATCCTCATGTTCTGTATACGCGCTTTTCATAAAGGTCATGTTGGTCTCCCGCAGCAGCTTCGCCTCCCCTTCCCGACAGGGATAGGGAAAGATGCCGAAATCCAGCTCCTTTCCGTACTGATTTGCGAACTGCAGCGACCAGGAGCCGGTCAGATACATGGCTGCTTCTCCCTGGGTAAACCGGCTGTCGCTCTGAAACTGATCCAGCTGCAGGGCATCCTCCCAGGAATTTTCCAGAATCTTCTCATTATTTTCCATGCAATGTACAATCTGAGGATTCCCGCTGAAGTTCCGGGTTCCCTCCCGAAACTGTGTGCCCCAGTCCGGAGAATCTGAAAACACTTCGTTCATCAGATACTGCATGGTCATATTCGCCACCTTCCAGCTTTCCTGAAAATGGGCCGCAAAGGGGACCACCCCCGCCTCCTTAAGCCGGCGGATGACCTCATCGAGCTCTGCTTCGGTCCGGGGCGGTTCCAGCCCCAGTGACCGGAAGATGGTCTTATTGTAGATCACGCCCTGATACCATGCGTTATAAGGCATACCGTAGACCTCTCCGTCCACGGTCACTGCCTGCAGCGCCTCTTCCCGGATCTTCTGGCTGCACTGCTTTTGGATCACCCCCAGGTTGCCTGTTCTGGCATAGGTCCGGACATCCTGGGCCTTGCCGATCATCAGGTCGGGCACATCTCCGGCTGCAAAACGCCCCTCGATCTTGGGTGTAAAACCGTCTCCCCAGTCCACACATTCCCAATCCAGCTTCACCTCCGGGTAGTTGACTGCCAGCCAGTCATCGATCATGTCTTCCACCCCTGCATCGGAGGTGGACTGCCCGGCCAGCACGCTGATCGTGATCTGTGTGCTCTTTGTTTCTTCCGGCAAAGCCTGCGAGCACCCGGCCAGTCCCGGCGCAAGCAGCAGGAGCAGCCCTAAAAAAACCGGCTTTTTCACTTACGTTCCCCCTTACTGCCGCCCC
>CATLCV010000307.1 GCA_949893755.1 uncultured Lachnospiraceae bacterium
AAGGACAGCGGCACGGAGGTGACAGGGCTTGAAAGCCTGGGCAATGCTGAGAGCATTGCGCTGGCAGGCGGGAGCGTTCCTGCGGGAAGATATACACGGCAGGCGCTGGTGAGCCTGGGAATGCTGGAAGAGACGGAGGACGCGGCCGGGATTTCCACGGAGGAGGTTTCCCGCGCGCTGGGCGGCGTACAGATCAGCGAGCAGGACAATGTGAGCAAGGTGCTGGCAGCGGTGATTGAGGGCTCCTGCGAGGTGGGGACCACGTATTATTCGGATACTTACGGATATGAGGACGACCTGGAGATCCTGGAAACGGTCAGCTATGACCTGACCGGAAATGTGATCTATCCCATCGCCCAGGTGGTAAATGAAGAGGCGGATGATGCCCAGAGGGCTGCCGCCGCGGAATTTCTGGAATATATTTTGTCGGACGAGGCCAGAGCCGTGTTTGCTTCTTATTATTTTGACACGGATGTTTGATTTTATAAGAGACAGGAGGGGCAGAATGGAAACGTGGACGGAGATATTTGCGGAACTGGATTGGAGCCCTTTGCTGATCTCACTGAAGACCGGGGCTGTGGCGACAGTGATCTCCTTCTTCCTGGGGATTTTTGCGGCAAGGAAGGCAGTCAAGGCTCCGCCTGGAAAAAAGGCCGTTCTGGACGGGATCCTCACGCTGCCCATGGTGCTGCCTCCCACGGTCGCAGGCTTTTTCCTGCTTCTGCTGTTCAGCAGGCGGCGCCCTCTGGGAAGCTTCCTGTATGAGACGTTTGACTTCAAGGTGGTGCAGACCTGGCTCGGGTGTGTGATCGCGGCGACGGTCATCGCATTTCCATTGATGTACCGGAACGCCCGGGCGGCCTTTGAGCAGATCGATGTCAATCTGGTCTATGCGGGCCGGACCCTGGGAATGTCGGAAACACAGATCTTCTGGAAGGTGGTGATCCCCTCCGCAGGGCCGGGGATCGCGTCCGGCACGGTGCTGACCTTCGCCAGGGCATTGGGGGAATACGGAGCCACGTCCATGCTTGCGGGAAATATCCCGGGCAAGACGGGAACCATTTCCCAGAAGATCGCCATGGTGATCCAGGACGGGGACTACCTGACGGCGGGAATCTGGGTGGCGGTGGTGATCGTGATCGCCCTGGCAATCATCATTTTGATGAATCTCATCGCCGGAAAGCGGATGAAGACGGTGAAGAGGTGGTAAGGAGCTGTATGGAAAGGAGCCGGCAGGATGAGCCTTACGGTCAATGTGAAAAAAAGGTTTCCGGCATTTCAGCTGGATGTCCGGTTTGAGAGCAGCGCATCCAGGATCGGGATTCTGGGGGCGTCGGGCTGCGGAAAAAGCATGACGCTGAAATGCATTGCCGGCATCGAGATCCCGGATGAAGGGGAGATCGTGCTCAATGAAAGGGTGATGTATCGTTCCGGAGAAAAAATCTGCGTAAAGCCGCAGAAGCGGGGCATCGGCTACCTTTTTCAGAATTACGCGCTGTTTCCGGCCATGACGGTGGCTGAAAATATCGGCGCGGGTCTGAAAGGCTCCAGGCAGCAGAACCGGGAACGGATCCGGGATATGCTGCATACCTTCCGGCTGGAAGGGCTGGAGGAGCGCCTTCCCGGAGAACTGTCCGGAGGGCAGCAGCAGAGGGTCGCGCTTGCCCGGATCATGGCATATGAACCGGAGGTTATTTTACTGGACGAGCCCTTTTCCGCCCTGGACCAGTTCCTGAAGGACCGGCTGCAGCAGGAATTGTATGATATGCTGAGGGCATACACAGGAACCGTGATCCTGGTGTCCCATGACCGGGATGAGATCTACCGGTTCAGCGAGGAGCTGCTGGTCATGGACCAGGGAAAGGCCGTCACCTGCGGCAGGACCAGGGAGGTATTTGCCGATCCCGGATGTCTGGAAGCGGCCCGGCTGACCGGCTGCAAGAATATTTCCAGGGTGAAAAGGACGGGAACGCACCAGATGGATGCCCTGGACTGGGGAATCCGTCTGTGCTGCCGGAGGGAGATCCCAAAGGAGACGGCCTATGTAGGCTTCCGGGCGCATGAATTTATTCCGGTGTGGGGAGAAAAGAAGGAGAACTGCATCCGGGCACGGCTGGCGGGCAGCGCGGAGCTGCCTTTTGAGAAAAATTTTTATATCCTGCCGGAGAATGAACAGAACCAGGAGAAGCTCTGCTGGTTTCTGCAGAAGGACAAATGGGAGCTGCTGCGGGAAAAGGGAATGCCGGATTATCTGCAGTTTGCGGAGGAGCAGCTTTTGTTTTTATCCTGAATCCTGCCCGAAGGAAGCCGCAGGCTGGAAGGAAACAGGGAACGGTCTGCAATGTGAAGCGAAGAAAGGAAGTAAAAGCAATGAGTGATCAGATCGTATTTTGTAAAGGGGGCGGATGCACGGCGAAGCTGGGAGCCGGCGTGCTCGGCCGTGTACTGGAACGTCTCCCGAAGGGCCCGAAGGATGAAAACCTGCTGATCGGATATGACAGCAGGGACGACGCGGCGGTTTACCGGATCTCGGAGGACACGGCCATCGTGCAGACACTGGATTTTTTCCCGCCCATGGTGGAGGATCCTTATCTGTTCGGCAAGATCGCGGCTACCAATGCGCTCAGCGATGTGTACGCCATGGGCGGAGACGTCCGGACAGCGCTGAACATCGTCTGCTTTCCGGAGGATATGGACCTGAATATCCTGGGGGAGATCATGCGGGGCGGTTCCGAGAAGGTGCTGGAGGCAGGCGGGATTCTGGCAGGCGGACATTCCATTGCGGATGACAGCGTGAAATACGGCTTATCCGTGACCGGTGTGGTTCATCCGCAGAAGATGTATCCCAACAACCAGGGGAGGCCCGGTGATGTCCTGATCCTGACGAAAAAGCTGGGGGTAGGGATCATCTGTACGGCCAACCGGATCCAGGAAGCGTCCCAGGCAGCCATGAATGAGGCAGTCGCCTCCATGACCACGCTGAACAGGCGCGCGTCCGAGATCTGCAGGAAATACGAGATCCATGCCTGTACGGATGTGACCGGCTTCGGATTTCTCGGGCATCTGCACGAGATGATGGACGGCAGGCATTCCTGCCGGATCTATGCCGAACAGGTGCCGGTGATGGCGGAGGCCCCCCATTATGCGGAGGAATTTTACCTGACTGCGGCGGCTCAGAAAAACAGGAACCACCTGGCGGAGCATGTCCGCTTCGAACACATTTCCTTTGCCATGGAGGAGGTGCTCTTTGATCCCCAGACCTCCGGCGGCCTCTTGATCGCGGCGCGCCCGGACCAGGCGGAGGAGCTGTTGGCGGAGCTTCGGGAGGAAGGGCTTCCGGCAGGGATCACAGGAGAGATCATAGAAAAAAGAGAGACTGAGATTTATGTGATATGAAACTAAAACAACTTGAAGTATTTGTAGCGGTGGCGGATCATAAGAGCTTTTCCAGGGCGGCGGAGGCGCTGTATCTGACACAGCCCACGGTCAGCGTATACATTTCCGGGCTGGAAAAGGAACTGAACGCGAAGCTGTTTGTCAGGAATACAAAGGAGATCTGCATGACGGAGCAGGGCACGCAGCTGTACCAGTATGCCCGGGAAATTTTGATTCTGCAGAATCAGATCATGGAATTATTTGCAGCCGATTCCCGGAAGGCAAAGCCCCGTCTGGTGGTCGCGGCGTCTACGGTCCCGTCCCGGTATCTGCTGCCGGATATCCTGGCCAGATACAAGGAAAAGTACCCTTACGGCCAGCTGGAGCTTCGGGAGTCGGACAGCGCCAGGGTGATCGCGGATGTAGCCAGCCATGTGGTGGATGTGGGCTTTACAGGGACGGTCATAGAAAATAAATCCTGCAGGTATCTTCCCTTTTACGAGGATGAGCTGGTGGTGATCATGCCCAATACGGAGCGGTACCGCGCCATCCTGGAGCAGGAGCGGGATCTGGACTGGATCCGTCAGGAACCGCTGCTGATGCGGGAGGAAGGCTCCGGCACCAGAAAAGAGGCGGAGAAGCAGCTCAGGCTCTCCGGCCTTGACGTGGCGAAGCTCCATGTGGCCGCCAGCGTGGAGAGTACGGAAACGATCAAACGGTCCGTGAAAAACGGGATCGGCATCACGATCATTTCCAGCCTGGCGGTGCGGGAGGAAATCGCGGCGGGAACGGTCCTGGCATTTCCGGCGGGAAAAAACAGGAGTACGAGAAAATTGTACCTGGTGTACAATAACAGCTACGCTTTGTCCCGGCAGGCGGAAAAGCTGGTGAAGGTGGTGCAGGAACTGTACCCGGAATGCGGGGAATCTGATACAGCCTGGAAACCGGGTTAAGTATCAGAGGGAAGCAGCCGATATATGTTTATAACCGTGTGTTATACGATCATGAGAGAACTCCCGGAGGGGCTTCACAGGGATGTGGACGGCGGAATTTCCGGGAGGGCTTGATAAGAGAGGAGAGGTGCCCTATGGATATTCCTGCATTGTCAACGATGAGGTCGATGGAAAGGCTGAGCACCAACATCAGCTTTGCCATGATGTCCAAGGTTCTTGATACGGCGGAGGCCACAAGCGAGGCCATGATGCAGATGATGGATGCTGCCGCGGTTACGCCGGGTCTTGGAGACAATATTGATATTATGGTGTAGGGAAGAACAGCTGTGAGATGATCTCATGGCTGTTTTTTTCCACCTGGATGCGTAGGTTGGATGATCTTTAGATCATCCAACCGTACAGGTGGAAACGTTTTGAAGAATGAGAAAGAACGAGGAAGAGAAGAATGGCAAAAGGAAAGAAAACCGTATATTTCTGCCAGAACTGCGGGCATGAGGAGACGAAGTGGCTGGGGCAGTGCCCGGCCTGTAAGGAGTGGAATACATTTGCTGAGGAAATGATCACCACGGCAAAGACCGCTGCCGTAAAGACACGGAAAGAGGCACAGGTCCT
>CATLCV010000308.1 GCA_949893755.1 uncultured Lachnospiraceae bacterium
TGCCAGGATTTGTGGGCTGACATAAAATAGTTATCCGCATCTTTTTTCAGACAGCATGTAGGAAATCCAGTATTTCCGGCAGCCTTGGAAAAAGATGCGGATTAAAAAAGGCGACGGATAAGACTCCCCAGTGTCCGCGGGCTGCCCTTTCAAACTCATCCACATTTTCTTCGATACTGCATATATAATAACGGCTTTCTTCTTCACAGCTTCCATCTGGTTTTACGATTTTTTTGTGTACCATCCCAAAGCTGCTAAGCCCCTTCCATTGTTCTTTCTCGCTATACCATCCCACATTTTTTGTAATATAGTATTTCCGGATTGCCGTTCCTCCATGTTCCAACTCCACCGTTTTCTTATAACAGCCTTCCTTCTCTTCGAGTTCCTTCCTACATTTCTCATCGAAAAATGTATCTACTTCCTCATAAAAAAGTGATTGGTTTCCTTTTAAGGCTAATACATAGTCACCCTTCCCTTCTCGGATTGCCGCGGCTGTCCCTTTCTGGCAGTTCATTGCATCTGCGGTCACAATGGTCCCTTTCAGATCCATAATACGTAGAATTTCCTGCGCAGCTGGAATTTCATTTGTTTTTTCTCCTATAAATTTCTGTGCCAGGCAAATCTGATAATCATTGGAAAATACATTCAATGTCTGTAATGCTTTTACCGCGCCTTCTTTCCCATTCTTCCTTCCGGAACCGCAGCTGACTTTTCCATCCACAGATACAATACCTTTTTCATGGAATACCTCCTCTTTCCCGGCAGCTTTCAAGATCCCATCTACTGTATTCATGAGGAGTCCAACCGTAATCCGGAAAAAATGTTCCGTATCAATATTTCCAATCACAATCCGGTAGGTATCATCCGTAGGGATCCCGTACGGCAGTTCCAGATATTTTCTGAGCCACCCTTCCTTTTTCTTTGCAAAACTTTCAATTTCTCCCCACTCATTTGCATTACCGAGTATTGCAAAAAAGACAATCATAATGATATCACCCAATAAATGTTTCACATAAGATGGATGACGGTAATCCGGTACAGAATCCGCATGTTTTTTTATTTGTTTGATTAAAGCATCGTTGATCTCAATACTTTCTGACGAAATGTTGTTTTCTTGAAACGTATGACACAGCGCTTCCAATCTGGTTGACTTTTTTGACATAACGATTTCCTATCTATTCTAATTATTCTAAAACAATTATATCAATATTTGTCAAAAAATGGAACAGAAAGATTTAATTTCTGTTCCGTAACACTTTTGTAACTTTGAAAGTTTATCCTGATTTTTTATTGTAAATTACAGTGAAATGTATTGATTCCTTGTCCTCTATATGGTATTTTAAATCAGCATGAATATCATTTCAACTACACAGGAGGCCGTACATCATGTCAATTGAAAGAGTCAGGGAATATTTTAGAACAAAGGGAATCGAAGAGAGGATCCAGGAATTTGACAGTTCCAGCGCAACGGTTGCGCTTGCTGCACAGGCGCTGCATTGCGAAGAAAACCGGATTGCCAAAACCTTGTCTTTTCATGTGAAGGAAAAGGTCGTGCTCATTGTCATGGCCGGGGATGCCAAGATTGACAATCCGAAGTATAAGGCGCAATTTGGGACCAAGGCAAAAATGCTGTCTTTTGATGAGGCGGAGCCGCTGATCGGACATGCGGTGGGCGGAGTGTGTCCTTTTGCGGTGAATCAGGGAGTAGAGGTCTATCTGGATGTTTCCCTCCGGCGGTTTGCTACCGTGTTTCCCGCATGCGGCAGCTCCAACAGCGCGATCGAATTGAGTATGGAGGAGCTTGAGAAATATGCGGAACCCGTAAGCTGGATCGATGTATCCAAACTGCCGGAAAGCTGAGGAATTTACGAATTCCCCAGCTTTTCTGTTTCTTTTAAGCTTCCTGTCAATACACCTTTTTTATTTCTCACCATTTGAACCGGTATATGCATAAATGAAATGCGCTCCCCAAAGTTCAGCCCGAAGCGCATTCCGTTCCACTCCTCTTCCATCCGAATCAATGCCCTTCCTGTTCCTGTTCGTCTGGAAGAAGGCATGGTATCTGGTGACGCAAACCGCACTTTTTCAAATGTTGTGTACATCACAGTTTCTGAAATCTGCAGCTCCAGCATTCCAGCAATTGCCCGAGCGATCAGATAGCTGGCGCGGAATTTACCTTTCATTTCAATCCATTTTCTTTCTCCGACGCTGCCTTTCATCTCTATTAAATGCACTTTCCATGTATGATCGGGCTGGTGTTCAAAAATGATATGATCCACCCTCTTATTCATGGATGTTTTCTCCTGTTGGAAAAATTGCAGCTCCGTCTTTTTCTTATCTATATTAGCAATACACAGGTTTTCTGCCGATATCAATCGTACTTTTAGTTCACTTCTTCCTGTCTCCTCAGTTTCCTCTAAATGCATTTCCTGTTTTTTATGCTCTATAAAACCTGGTGCTAACAGCTCTGTTATGATGAACTCTCTTTTGTCCTTTTCCATTCCTTCTACTCCTGGATTGTATATGCTTCATCTGTAATTCTGTCAAGTGCATCATTAAAAGTTGGAACTGTAAATCCATAATCACCGCATACCAGTTCTTCAACCTCCGTCTTACCCGCTGACCTGGATTTAAGCTGATAAACCTTGACCTGTTCAGCAGTGATAAAATCATTTGAAATATATCCCAGTTTTTTACTTATTCCTTCCGCATCCTTCCGTGCCGACATGCAGATCATGTTATTTATATGCTGTAAAATAATATCGCTATGTGTGGTAACAGACATTTTCACTCCGGCATTTAACAGACGGCATATTACCCTTCCCATTTTCTGCTGAAGCTCTGGGTGAAGGCACATCTCCGGCTCCTCATAAAACAAAGTATCCAGATTGTCCTTATGCTTTAGTATCAGTATCAATGGGGAGAGCTCTGTGACAACCGCCGAAACCACCCTGAGCGGAAGCCCTTTCCTGCGCCCTGCTGGAGCATATGACACCTCTTTGTTCGGTAATCCGCTTATATCCAAGTTTCCCTCCGCCATGCCACTTTCCAGGTATTCTATAATATCATCAAACTCTTCTCTGCCCCGACTGTCAATTGTCAGGTCATTCATCACATCCAGGAATTGATTGATCGGCCTTGTAAAAGGAGGCATCTCCCTTTGGCTCATTCCTATGTTAAATGCCGTATTTCGTCCCACCTTGTTGATAATGTCTTTTGTCAGCATAAAACCTGTTCTTGCCGCTGGGAGATAGATGTTGCTGTCTCTCCCATTTAAACCATCCATTTGAATTTCCAAAACCAAACTTAAAACAAAATATAACAGAAGTTGCCCTATATTTTCATCCAGTTTAGCTGGATATATATTCGGAAAAAACGTCTCATTTCCCAGGCCGTCTTTTATTTTTAGAATATTGGATTCCCACTTGATAAAACTCATTGAAATTGTTTCCAGATTTATCAATTCTATTTCTAATTCCTTTATCTTGACATCTGCGCTGTTGAAAATACTGCTGATCAGATTGTTTTTATTCTGTTTTAAGACTTCGTTCAATACAGATTGAAGTTCATCTTTAATCCCATCTACCGGGACAATATTCTCACCGTTCTCCCATGCTGACGCCACCTGCGTTTTTATCCATTCTATTACTGATTGCGCAGCTTTTGTGTCTGGTTTATACCCAGCGCCAAATAAGCCCATCACTCCAAAATTCTGTATTCCCCAAAGAAGTGACATCAGATAGCTTTTTCCGCTGTTATTGTCACCTACAAAAAGAGTAAGAGGTGCTGCTTCTATCTCTGCGCTTTTTATTTTTCCATATCCTGATACTTTTAACTTCCAATGCAATTTACCATGCCCCCTGTTTATATTTCATTTAAGATGACCATTATCATCATAACACAATTGCAGATACTTGTCATAAAAATTTTCCTCCCACATCTTTTGCAACATTCCACTTTTTAATCCCCCCAGGATGTGATATATTATTAAGCGGGTGTAATCCCCCCGATGAGCAAAGAGAAAAAAAGCGAGGTTACAAGAGATGAAATATGATTTTACAACCATTATGGACCGAAACGGAAAAGACGCGATCGCGGTGGACGTGATCCCTTATAAAGATATGCAGGTCAAAGAGGGGTTCAGCCGGATCCCGATGTGGGTTGCGGACATGAATTTTCAGACTGTCCCGACCATACCGGAGGCGATCATCGAACGCACCCGGCATGCGGCATACGGATATTTTTCTCCCCGGGACGAATATTATGATTCCATCATCCGATGGCAGGAAACGCGCCACGGCGTGCAGGGGCTGACAAAGGAATGCATCGGTTATGAAAACGGAGTACTCGGCGGTGTGCTCAGCGCCCTGAATGTCTTTTGTTCCAAAGGCGACAAGGTCCTGCTGCATTCCCCCACTTATATCGGTTTTACGGAAGCGCTGGAAAATAACGGATACCACATGGTGCTCAGCCCCCTCGTAAAGGACAGGGAGGGCTGCTGGAGAATGGATTTTGAGGATATGGAACAGAAGCTGAAAGAGGAAAAGATCCATGCGGCCATCTTCTGCTCTCCCCACAATCCGACCGGACGCGTCTGGGAACGCGAAGAGCTTGTGCAGGCCATGGAGCTTTTCCGGAAATACGATGTAATGGTCGCAGCGGATGAGATCTGGTCGGATATCATCCTGGCCGGCTCCCGGCATATCCCGACCCAGATGGTTTCCGAGGATGCCCGGATGCGCACCGCTGCCTTTTATGCTCCGTCAAAGACGTTCAACCTGGCCGGGCTGATCGGCAGCTACCATATCATCTATAATC
>CATLCV010000309.1 GCA_949893755.1 uncultured Lachnospiraceae bacterium
CTGCAGTATTCCATTACGGCAGTAGGGACCATGATGGTACAGACTTCATTGAATATGCTGGGTTCCACCGCGGTAGCGGCATTTACGGCGGCAAGCAAGATCGAGCAGGTGGTGACCCAGGCTTATGTGGCTCTGGGAACGACGATGGCAACCTACTGCGCGCAGAACATCGGCGCAGGCAAGGTGCTCCGGATCCGCAAGGGATTCCGGGCGGCGACGCTGATCTCCGCAGTGTATTCCGTGGTGGTCGGGGCATGGATCCTGACCGGAGGAAAGTATATGACCTATCTGTTCCTGTCGGAAAATGTGACAGAGGTGCTGGGACTGGTGGGAATCTATCTGAGATGTGCCGGGATCTTTTTCATTCCGCTGGCGGTGGTCAATATTTACCGGAACGGAATCCAGGGCATGGGATATGGCCTGCTGCCCATGACGGCAGGGATCGTAGAGCTTGCCGCAAGAGGGATCACCGCCTGGATCGCCTCCGGGCAGAGGAGTTACGCGGGAGTCTGCTTCGCGGGACCGGCAGCCTGGGTGAGCGCGGGCCTGCTGCTGATCGGGATGTACTGGTATATCATGAAGCATGATATGAAGAAGTTCATGGCATTGCATCCCCAGCAGGAGGAAGAGCAGACGGAAGTGAAAAAGCACAGGAAACAGAAAAAGGGCAGGAAGATGCCTGCATGCTATTAAAATAAAAGGCTGCCGCGGCAGGGAGATAGGGCTCTCTGGCGCGGCAGCTTTTTTATGATCCTATCTGATCCAAGGAACGGAAAGTATATCCCATCTCTTCCCATTTGGTGAGAAGCTCATCCAGGATCTGGGCGTTGGTCGAGGAGGTGCTGTGGAGCAGCACGACGGCGCCTGGATGGATCCGGCCGAGCAGCTTTTCGAAGGCTTCCTCCTTGGACGGCTGCTGATCCTGATACCAGTCTACATAGGCCAGGCTCCAGAAAAAGGTCTGATATCCGAGATCCTTTGCCATCTGCAGATTGCTCTCGCTGTATTTTCCCTGGGGAGGGCGGTAGAATTTTACCATCGGTTCCCCCGTGACCTCCTGGTAGGCATCCTCCACATCCTTCAATTCTTTTTCAAAAGCCTCTTTGGATGCGATCTGCGACATATCGGGATGATGATATGTATGGTTTCCGACGGTGTGCCCCTCCTGGACCATCCGCTTGATCAGATCCTGGTTGGAGGTGATATAGGTTCCCACCACAAAAAACGTGGCCGGGGCGCTGTGCTTTTTCAGGGCGTCCAGTATGGCGGGAGTATTTCCATTTTCAAATCCGGCGTCGAAGGTGAGATAAAGGACCTTATCCTGGGTAATGTCCGCATAATAAGCATTGTATTTTTTCAATTCCTCCGCGCTGGCGTTGGCCACAGGCGGCTGCCCGTCCTGCTGGAAGCTCAAACCCCAGTTCCCCTCGGAGGCCTCGGCTACATGGCTCTGGGCTATGGTTTCCAGGGCGGTTTTCTGTGTAAAATGCTCCTGCAGCCGGGCCGTAAAATGTCCGGCAAGGAACGCTGCGGCAAAGAGCAGGAACAGCTTCCCGATGTAGAGGATCAATGCTTTGGTTTTCGGATCGAGGGCATCCTCATTTCTGATATTCATAAATAGTTCCTGTATTCATTTTTTTACTCTATTCTATTCTCGGACGGGGAAAAGTATGTGTATAGGGGGGGAAGAGAACGGCCGCAACAGGAGAAGGCAAGGCCGTGTGCAGGGGAGAGAACGGCAGACCTCAGACCCGTCTGCTGCGCAGCCTATCCGCTGCCATAGGCAGCTCCTGTCTGAGGTTTACGGGCATTCGCCCGATAGAAACAGAAAAAGGCAGGTCTTAGCAAGTAAACTTGCACGGCCTGCCTTTTCCTGTTTCTGCCGTTCTCAAAGCTTACGAAAAGTATTTTTCTTTGATGAGGGGGATGGGCATCTCCTGTCCGGTCCACAGGCGGAAGGCTTCCGCGCCCTGGTACATCAGCATGTACAGCCCGTTGAAGGTCCGGCATCCGGCTTCACGGGCGGTCCGAAGCAGCAGGGTCTCCCTGGGATTGTAGATGACGTCGGATACCACCAGATCCTTATGGAACATGGAAGGATCTGTGATAATGGACCGGTCTGCGGCCGGAGCCATGCCGACGGAGGTTCCGTTGGTCAGAATGCAGCTGTCGCCGATCTCACGGCGCAGAATGGATTCGTCGTCAAAATCATAGAGACGGACTTTACAGTCTGTGCGCTCGTTTAACTGATCCACGATCTTTTCTGCCCGGGGATAAAATGCATCGTGGATGCTGAACACGGAAATCTCGGAAAGTCCGTCCAGCGCCGCCTGCACCAGAATGGCAGTGGCAGCGCCGCCTGCTCCCATCAAGGTCATTTTTTTCCCAATCAGGTCGTGGCCGGCATCTCTGGCCGCCTGCATATATCCGATCCCGTCTGTGGTATATCCGGTGAGTACACCGTCCTCATTGACCACGGTGTTCACCGCGCCGGAGATCTCAGCGGCAGGGGACAGCCTGTCGCAGAGCGTACACATCAGGTTCTTGTCCGGCATGGTCAGGTTGAAACCGCGGACATTCAGGGCGCGCAGCCCTTCGACCGCGGTTTCCAGCTTGTCCGTGCCTACGTCAAAGGCAAGATAGACATAATCCAGCCCGAGCTGTTCAAACGCTTCATTGTGCATCATCGGAGAGATGCTGTGTGCGACCGGGCTTCCCAGAAGCCCAGTCAATCCGGTGTGTCCTGTGATCTGTTTCATAGTCTTAAACTCCTTAATAATTCTTCTGTGTTGCAGTTTTTACGATAAAACTGCAACAATATGGAACAGGAGACTCCAGACTCTTTAAGTGGAGCTCCATGAATGATTATATCGTACTTCTATACTTTAAAGTGAAAAAGAGGGTTTGTCAACTGCTTTACACAGATTTTTCTAAGTGAAAGGTCACAGCCCGATTAATTGCTACGTTCATTGGGCGAGAAGATGCACTTAAAAGCTGATATTCTGAATTTCTACGGGCAATTTTTAATGACTGAAAATTGTTTTTTTCATACAGAAAAATCTCCGTCAAAAAATCCCGCATCTGTCGGATACACATAGCTGTCTCCAATCTCATGAAGCAGGACTACATTCAGATGGTTGTTCAGATTCTTCTTGTCGAGTCCGATGGCTGCCGTCAGCTCGGGGAGTGCAACATTGCACGCACAGGGCAGCCCGTAAGCTTCCAGCACCTCCCGGATGGAGTCCCCGCACCCGGCAGGAGTCAGCCCTTTTTCTTCGGCAAGCCTGGTGATCTGGTACATGCCGATGGCAACGGCCTCGCCGTGGCTCTCCCGGCCATAGTGAAAATACTGCTCGATCGTATGGGCAAGGGTGTGTCCAAAATTCAGCAGCATCCGTTCTCCGGTATCAAACTGGTCCTTTTCCACGACCATCCGCTTGATATCCACACAGCGGCAGATCACAGACGCAAGCTCGCTCTTCAGGCTTTCAAAGGAGCGGTGCTTTTTCAGAGTCTCGAACAGGGAAGAATCCTTGATGCAGCCGTACTTGATCACCTCCCCCATGCCGTCGTGGATAAAACGCTCCGGCAGGGTGTCCAGCACATCCGGGTCGATGAGTACCAGCTTCGGATGATAGAATGCGCCCACCAGATTTTTCCCCTGAGGAAGATCCACGGCCGTCTTTCCGCCCACGGAGGAGTCCACCTGCGCCAGCAGGGAGGTAGGAATCTGCACCAGCCGGACGCCCCGAAGGAATGTGGCCGCCGCAAATCCGGCAAGGTCGCCGATGACCCCGCCGCCCAGGGCAATGACCAGATCGCTGCGGGAGATTTTCGCTTCCAGCAGGGCCGAATAGACCCGTGGCAGTGTCTGGAAGCTCTTGGTCTGTTCCCCGTGGGGAAGGATCAGGGTGTGGCATTCGAAAGAAGAGAGCGTGTCCTTCAGAGCTTCGCCGTACAGCGGATAGACCTGGTCATCAGAAATGATCATGATCCGCCGGCCGCTGAAAACCTGGGAAATATAGGTTGCTGCATGTTTTAAAATACCATTTTCAATATAGATCGGATAACTGTTTTCTTTTAGATCCACTGTTAATTTCATAATGTTAATCATTCCTTTCCAGTCTGCTTATCTGCTCGGTTTTTCGTTACCATCATATAGCATCCCCGGTAGATTGTCAAATCTGCTGTTGAAATCTCTTGATTGATGCCCCGGAAAATGTTACACTGTCTGTTGAAAAAATAACCACAGAATAAAAAGAAAATATCATAAAGAAGGAGCACAGCAATGGAAAAAAAGATAAAGAGATATGACTTTGACAGGATCAGCGGCAGGATTGCAAAGCTCCTGTATCCGGATGCCGATATCCAGGTAAAAGGCTATGAAGAAACATCCTTCCCAGATGGCTTTTTTGACGTAGCCATTGGGAATGTGCCATTTGGGAGTTACCGTGTCCCTGACCGCCGTTATGAAAAACATGGTTTCCTAATCCATGATTATTTCCTTGCAAAAGCCGTTGACCAGCTGAAGCCCGGGGGGATTGCAGCATTCATCACATCGAAGGGAACCATGGATAAGAGGGACAGCTCTGCAAGGAAGTACCTGGCAGAACGGGCGGAACTCCTGGGCGCAGTGCGCCTTCCCAATACCGCTTTTAAAGAGAATGCAGGGACGGAAGTTACCACAGATATCCTTTTCCTTCAGAAAAGGGAAG
>CATLCV010000310.1 GCA_949893755.1 uncultured Lachnospiraceae bacterium
CTGTCCGTACACATAGGCCAGCTCGATCTCGCCCCATACCGGGAGCTGCATGTCATGCATCCGTTTTACCACCGGCAGGTCCAGCGGCACACCGGGGCTGATCACCACTAGAGCTAGGGTATCCAGCTCCTCCTCCGGAAAATCTCCCAGGATCACCCGCGCCCTTCGGGGCAGCTTCTCCTTCTCCTCCGGCGAAGAGAGCAGTCCTTCCGCGCCTTCTAAAAGCTCCGCCCGGAGCATTGCCCTGTCCAGGGACGCATTGCCGTCATACAGGATCACCTCCGCGCCTTCGCTGAGCAAAAGCTGCCCTGCCGCCACACCGCTGATCCCCGAACCAAATACCAGTACTTTTTTTCCTTTGATCTCCATGCTCATATCATCATACCCCCATCAATGCGATCAGGCACAGGATCGCGGTCGTAATGGAAAATACGGCGACCACCCGTGTCTCTGACCATCCACACAGTTCAAAATGATGATGGATCGGTGCCATCTTAAAAAATCTTTTTCCGCCTGTTTTCTTAAAATATGTTACCTGGATCATGACAGATACCACTTCTACCACATAGATCAGGCCCACGATGATGATGAACAAAGGCATCTGCATCATATAAGCCGTCCCTGCCACAAAGCCGCCCAGTGCCAGAGAACCGGTGTCTCCCATAAATACGCTGGCCGGGTGTACATTAAATAGAAGGAATCCCATCAAAGCCCCCACCACCGCGCAGGTGATCGGTTCGATCCCGCTTTTGGATCCGATCGCCACCACGGTAAAGAAGGTCGCCACCAGTACCGTCACGCTGGATGCGAGCCCATCCAGTCCGTCTGTAAAATTGGTTCCGTTGACCGTTCCGATGACTGCCACAAACAAGAGCGGCACGGCCACCCACCCGATATCCAGATAGCTCCCGCCGGAGAATGGGATCAAAAGCACCAGCGGAACCTCCGCGATCTTCACAAGATAGAACGCAAATACCGCCGTCACCGCCACCTGCAGCACCATCTTCTGTCCCGGATACAGCCCGTCGGAGCGCTTCATCACCACCTTCAGATAATCATCCAGAAATCCGATCAGTCCGAATCCGACTGTCAGGAACAGCACCGGAATGATCTTCGGATAATCCTTCACATAGAACAGTGACGTAATGATCACACTGACCAGGATCATCACACCGCCCATGGTCGGAGTCCCCGCCTTCTTTAAATGCGACTTTACTCCCTCCGCACGCTCTGTCTGCCCGACCTTCAGCTTTCTAAGAAATGGGATCACCACCGGTCCCATGATCACACTCAGCGCAAATGAAATCAACACTGGTATCACGATATGTTCTGCCATACATCCACCTCACATCTCTTTTGTCTAACCGTTTACAGTATACCG
This sequence comes from uncultured Lachnospiraceae bacterium, assembly GCA_949893755.1. Taxonomy (GTDB): domain Bacteria; phylum Bacillota; class Clostridia; order Lachnospirales; family Lachnospiraceae; genus Schaedlerella. Next base: position 1,382 of record CATLCV010000310.1, read on the forward strand.
CATTCTGTCCCCTTTTTCAATCATGAGTTATCCTGGCGTTTCATTCCGCATTTTCACGGTCCTCCTCTTTTTCTACAATCTCTTTTTGGATGCCCAGGTAAGGGAGTACATTGTCATAGATGCTCTGCAGCACCGGAGCCGCGATGGTCCCGCCGTAGTAGACGCCCTGGGGATTGTGGATCACCACCATGCCGATGACCCGGGGATCGTCTGCCGGCGCAAAGCCGATGAAGGAAGCGATATACTTATGGGCGCTTCTGGGCAGCGTCTGGGAGGTCGCAGTCTTGCCGCCGATCCGATACCCTTCAATATAGGCCTTTTTTCCGCCGCCTTCGGTCACCACACTTTCCAGGAGCGTCCGCATGGTGGCCGACGTTTCCTCCGATACCACTCCTTTTTTCTCTTTATAGGAAAACTCCCTGATCTGCGTGCCGTCGCGGTCCAGTACCGCCATCCCGAAGTGGGGCGTCACCCGTCTTCCGCCGTTGATCAGCGAGCTGACGGTGGTCAGCATCTGGATCGGGGTGATCTGGAAGGACTGCCCGAAGGTCATGGTCGCAAGCTCCACGATCCCGATATCCTCTTTCTTATGCATGATCGTTCCGGCCTCTCCCGGAAGATCTACATTGGTCAGGCTCATCAGGCCGAACTGCTTAAAATAATCATAAAATCGGTCCGCTCCCAGTCTCAGGCCGATGTCGATGAATACCGGATTGCAGGAATTCTGCAGTCCCTGGACAAAGGTCTCCGCACCGTGTCCCCCCACCTTATGGCACCGGATCTTCCGGTCCTCCACCATCCGGTATCCGGGACAGGAAAAGCTGTCCGAAAGGCTGACCACCCCCTCCTCCAGACAGGCCGAGGACGTGATGATCTTAAATGTGGACCCCGGCTCGTAGGTATCGTTGATACAGCCGTTTCTCCACATCTGGTTCAGCAGGTTCTGTTTTTCCTCATCACTGATTCCTGTCGTCTCCCTGTTCAGAGTAAAGGGATCGTTCAGATTAAATTCCGGCGCATTGACCATGGCAAGGATCTCCCCGTTCTGCGGGTTCATCAGGATCACCGACACACTGTCCGCCTGCTTTTCCTCCATCACCTTGTAAGCCGCCTGGGTGCAGAAGAACTGGATATTATAATCCAGACTGATCTGCAGCGTATTGCCCGCCACCGGCTCCACCCGGTCCTCCGCCACGCCCTCCAGCTCAATGCCCCGGGCATCCGTCACCGTCAGTATGGTTCCGTTTTTTCCTTTCAGGTCCTCCTCATATTTGACCTCCAGCCCGATGATGCCCTGGTTGTCGCCTCCTGTAAATCCAAGCACCTTGGAGGCAAGCTCATCATAGACATAGTACCGCTTGAAATCTTCATCCACCTTCACGCCTGCCAGGTTATATCCCCGGATCCGGTCGCCGGTCTCTTTGTCCACATTGGTCTTTACCTTTTCCATGGAGGAGACCTTTTCCACGCGCCTGCGCACGCTTGCTTCCTCCATCTCCAGCTCCCGGGCCAGGGTTTGGATCACAGCCTGAGGATCTTCGATCTGGCTGTGGATGACCGAGATCGTACAGACCGTCTTGTTGGTTGCCAGGACGTTGCCGTTCCTGTCCACGATCTCGCCGCGGGCCGCCTTGATCTCACGCTCCCTCTCATGAAGGGCCTCCGCTTTCTTCTGGTAATACCCGGCGTCGAAGATCATCAGGTAGACCAGCCGGGCAATGAGAGCGAAAATAATGATACAGGCCGCACAGAATACGACAAGCATCTTCTTCTTATTATATGTCCTGTTTTTCATAGAAAAACCTTACAAAAGATATTTTTATAACATATTATCTCTTTTGTAAGGTTATGCATGCGTTTCTGATTCCAAATATCCAAAAGATATCCCATTTTTGCCGGCCGGCTCACTGGATTTCTTCTTCCGGATAAGGCACCTGGTATTCCACCGGCATCCCTTCTGCCCATCCGTCCAGATCCGGGTTGTAGTCCTCGTCGATATAAGCGCCGTCCGGATTGGAATAGGTATCCTCGTAGTTTTCGTTATAGGATGTATATTCTTCCTGTCCGGCATTGTCTTCAGGCTGCTGCTCTTCCGGCGCTTCCTCCGGAACATAATCCTCTTTTCTAGGAATGTCCAGATACGGAAATGCCTGAGCCATGATCTTCTGAGACAGCTCCAGCACATACTGGCTGGTCTCCTGCCTTGCCACATTGGGCTCGTCGATCACCACGTAGACCACCACCTCCGGATTCTCCAGCGGCGCGCAGCCGATAAAGGAGAGCACATAGTTCTCCGCTTCCCTGGGAAGCTTTTCCGCGGTCCCGGTCTTGCCGCCGATGTCATAGCCCGGAACCTGGGCATGGATCCCGGTCCCGTATTCCATCACCGCGCGCAGATAAGGCTTCAACTGCTCTGCGGTCTCGGCGGACACGGTTTTTCTCAGCAGGACCGGATCCTTGATCTCCACGACCTTGCCGTCCCCGTCCTGAATCTGCTTCACCACATGGGGCTGATAATAGTATCCTCCGTTTACCAGGGAGCAGAAAGCCGACGCCACCTGGGTCATGGTAACATTAAACCCCTGTCCGAAGGAACAGGTGGCAAGGTTCACATCCAGCATATTTTCTTTATTAAACAGGAGTCCCTCCGTATAGGCTTCTCCCGGAAGGTCGATCCCTGTATATTCTCCGAAGCCGAAGATGTGCTGATACCGCAGGAAATGATCCACCCCGATCTTTTCCGCCATATGCATCATCGCCACATTGCAGGAGTAGGCCACCGCATCCTGTACGGTCTCGGTCCCGTGCCCGGTCTTCTGGTGGCAGGAAATGTCATAGTCCCCCACATGAAGGCTCCCATAGCATGCATAGGTTTCGTCCCCCTGCAGGATCCCCGCTTCCAGTCCTGCCGCCACGGTCATCGGCTTGACCGTGGACCCGGGTTCAAAGGTATCGCTGACGCAGAAATTTCTCCACAGGTCATTCATGGCTGTCAGCTGTTCCTCCTCCGACATGGCGCTCCACTGTTCCCCGGAATACAGGATGGACAGATCTCTCGGATTGTTCAGATCAAAATCCGGGTAGGACGCCTCCGCCAGGATCGCCCCGGTATTCGGATTCATGATCATGACCGCCGTATTCTTGCTGCCAAGCTGCCCCGGGCGGGCTTCCCCGGCATGCGCCTCATTGAACTCCCGGATACATTGCTCCACCATGCTCTGCAGCGTGACATCAATGGTGGATACCACCGTATTGCCGTTTTTGGATGCCTTCACAGTCCGTTCAATGGTCGCGTCGTCGTTAAAATATCCGTATTCCCGTCCGTTTG
>CATLCV010000311.1 GCA_949893755.1 uncultured Lachnospiraceae bacterium
GGTGAATAGTTTTGATTATTTTTGACATGAAAACGCCCTCCATATAGGGATATTATATCATATCAATTAAAGGTTGTCTAATTAAAATGGATTATACTAATACAGTCCCCTTAGCATATCAGGTTATACTTGTCGGCAAGCTGTTCATTCAGAACAGCCACCTCGATTCCCCATATTTTTCGAAACTGGAGCAGACGGGCTTTTAATTCTGCCAGAAATATTATTTTCACCTCAATACCACCCCGATTTCTTCTCTGTAAAGCTGACGGAAGGTATCCATAATGGCATTATGCTCCAGCAGTTCAAATTCTTTTGCCGTCTCACACAGCACGGTGTCTCCTTCTTTATACAAAGAAACATACTGAACCTCATTGTCTTTCCCGCGCTTTACTTCGATATACTTGGACAGGAAATAATCATGTGTAGAAACAAATATTTGAACGCCTTCACTTTCCAGCATCATTAACAGCTCTGCCAGAATGGGAATGTATTTCGGGTTGATATTGGCTTCCGGTTCATCCCAAAACAGCACGGAGCCGTTTTCCAATGTACCGTTTTTAATCAATTGCCATAATAACGCAATTTTTCTTAACCCCTCTGCAACCAGATTGAACTCCAGCTTTGCCTGTGTTCCTGGTTTCAGATAAAAACGTTCCTCATGTAATGTCACTTTTCCTGTACTGATTTTCTGCAAAACATCCAGATATCTCTTTCTTGCGGCAGAATCCGCTCCCCTGGAAATGTCAATCTTCGCAGCCACGATAATATCAAGATACGTATCATCAAATTCCACATTTCCCATTTTTACGGCCGCATCCAGATTCCATGCATTGGATAAGATCTCTTTTGCCGGAATAAATACACTTGTCAGATCCGACATTTGTTTTTCCCATTTTTCTTCCGACTTCACTTCCGCATCCCATTTCCTTGTTCTGGTTGAAAAGGACATTCCAATCTTGGCTGTATCAGATTCTATACAAATTTTAGCCGTATTGACGCCTTTCTGATTTCTATTCACCAGACGCCCGATGCCAGCTTGCTCCGGCCTGAACAGCATCACCGTTTTATGCGAGAAAGATATATCGCGCTTCGAAGCCTGACATGCCGCATAGGCCATTTTCATGATATGTGTTTTTCCCATACCATTTTCTCCAACCAGTACATTCAATCCCCTGCAAAATGGAATTGCAATTTTTTCAAATACTGTAAAATTTTCTGCTTCTATTCTTGTCAATGGCATTGCCGTCCCTCCGTTTTTGATTCTTCCTAGTTGGCATTCTATTTTGTCACCAATTTTCGTCAGAAAATGGATGACCTGCGTGGCGCTCCAGCGCAATACCTATTATACCATATCCATTTATTTCTTTCTATAAAAAAGAACCGACAATATGGCATTTCCTTCCATACCTGCCGGTCCAGTTCCTTATAAAAAATAATATTTTCTATATCCGATGATGATCAGATATCCAGCGCCGCGTGATACCCCTGATAAACCGCATTGGTGATGGTGGACACCTTCGCGCAGTCTCCGATCACCGCCACATAAGGCGCGATATCCCTGAGCGCTTCCGCCACGTCTGTCCGCGCCCTCTGCCCCAGCGCGCAGATGACAGAGCTCCCTTTCACCAGATGCCGCTGTCCTTCCCGGTCCTCACAGACCACGCCCTGGGCTGTCACTTCCATTCCTTTCAGTCCGGTGCGCACCTCCGCAAGACCTTCGATCTGCTTCAGCAAAAGCGGGCGATGCCTTACATTGGCATCCGGAGCCAGCGCATCCCGCATCTCCACGATGGTGACCTTCTTTCCTTCCTGTGCCAGGTGGATGGCCGCTTCGCAGCCTGCCAGTCCGCCGCCCAGCACCACGACTTCATCGCCCACTTTTTCCTTTTCCAGATAGTAGTTGTTTACGATGGTCACATTTTCCCCGTCGATTCCCGGGATTGGGAGCACCAGTGGCCTGGAGCCTGCGGCGATGATGACGGCGTCCGGAGACTCGCTTTCTACCAGTTCCTTTGTGGCCTCCGTATTCAGCCGGATCTCCACCCCTGCTTCCCGGCATTGCTTTGCAAATATCAACGAAAGCTCGTACATTTCCCGCTTAAAGGGCAGGGCCTGCTCACTCTTCAAAATGCCCCCAAGCTCCGATTCTTTCTCCATCAGGATCACCTGATGTCCCCGCAGCGCCGCCGTATGCGCCGCCTTTAATCCTCCGGGACCGCCGCCCACGACCACGACCTTTTTGGACTCCGGCGCCTTCGGCACTTCACAGCCTTCCATTTCACGCCCGATGATCGGATTCACGGTACAGCGCCTTGTGGAGGTGGCCGCCCGCTCCGCCATACAGGTAAAGCAGCGGAGACATTTCACAATGTCCTCGTCCTGGTTTGCCATCACCTTCCTGGGCAGGAACGGATCTGCCAGGAGCGCCCGCGCCATGTAGACAACATCTGCCTTCCCGTCGGCAATGATCTTCTCCATCTGCCGCGGGTCGTTGAGTCCGCCGATGGTGGCCACGGGAACCGACACATGCTTCTTGATCTCCGCCGCCAGGTACACGTTGCAGCCGTGTTCCTTGAACATGGATGGGTGGGTGTCGCCGAAGCCTCTCTGGTATGTACCCGCGGACACATGAAGCAAATCGATATAAGGCTCGATCTGCTGCGCGATCCGGACGCCCTCTTCCAGGTCATAGCCCCCGTCAAATAATTCCGAACCGCTGAGACGGAACTCGATCGGGAATCCCGGTCCCACTGCTTCCCTTACTGCCTTGAGCACCCCAACGGCCAGGCGGCATCGGTTCTCCAGGCTTCCGCCGTATTCGTCTGTCCGTTTGTTAAAATACGGGGAAAAGAACTGGTTTAACAGCCACCCATGGCCGCCGTGGATCATCAGCATTTCAAAACCGGCGCGCTTCGCCAGTCCGGCCACATTGCCGTAGGCTGCAATGATCTCCGCGAGCATTTCTTTTGTCAGCGCCTTCACCGGAACGCCGTCCGGACGGACCGTATCGCTGGGCCCCCACTGGTTCATGTCATGCTGCCTGCTCTTATCCGTCATGTAGGTTCCCGCATACATGCCGGAGTGGGACAGCTCGATGCTGGGGATCGCGCCGTGCCTGCGGATGGCATCCGCCGTGTAGGCCGCGGAAGCCAGTGAATTTAAAATGGATGTATCCAGATGGTATGCGTGTGACCCGTCCGTTTTGGGATGGACCATGCATTCGCTGACCGTGACAGCGCCTGCGCCGCCTTTTCCCCTCAGCTCATAAAATGCGGTGGACTTGGGACCGATGCAGCCGTCATTTGTGATATCCGTCCCCCCCATGGGCGCGGAAAACATGCGGTTGCGGAATGTGACTCTGCCGATGGTGATTGGGCTGGAAAGATGTGGAAATTTTCTGACCATAATGTGCTTCCTCCTGTGGTAATGGTTTTTTTCTTTTCATATTAGCACAAAAAAATGCTCCCACCTATCAACCAGATCGGAGCACTTGTCAACGAAAAGTTTCCACCTGTACGGTTGGAAATTTTTATTCCACAAATAATTCCGCCATCCCCCGCACCGCCTTTTCCTTTGTCCGGTCGCTCCGGATGATCATAGAGATCTTCCATGGAATCGAATCCCGCAGTTCGATCGTCCGCAATCCGTCCGGCATCGGCTTGTCCTGGTGGATGTCCGCGTCAATCCCCAGCCCGATCTTCTGCCGGCATAAATGATAAATGATCCGGCTTTCCATGGTTTTTGCCGCAATGCACGGAGTAAATCCGAAGTCCCGGCAGCGCTGCAGAAGGCTGTGATAGCTGTAGTATGCTTCATTCAGGGTGATCAGCGGTTCCTCCCGCAGCTCCTCCACAGAAACAGATTCCCTTTCATAAAACGGATGCCCTTCGTAGACAACCACGTTCATTTTCCTACAGAACATTTCCCGGAACCACAGTTTGGGATCTGCCATCTGTCCGATCACAAATCCGATATCCATGCTCCCCTGCCGGACCTGACGGATGATCTCCTGGTTCGCCGCCTCCTCCCATTGCAGACGGATATGGCTGTACTGCTTTTGATACTCCTTCAGCTTTTGAAATGGAAACACATTGAGTACGCCGCAGGAAAAGCCGATCTTCAGCTTCTGGTCCCGATCCTGGATCTGCCGGAGCCCGATCATGAGCTCGTCAAACTGCTCCAGGAGCGGTGTACTGTTTTCATAGAGATAGTTCCCGCTTTCCGTGGGAACCATCCCATTTGCCAGACGTTCAAACAGGCAGGTTCCCAGCTCTTCCTCCAGATGGCGGATGATCTTGCTTAAGCCCTGGGGGGTGATGAAAAGCAGCTTTGACGCCTTATGGATGCTCCGTTCCTCGTATACCTGCCGGAAAAATCTCAGATCCTTTGTGTCCATTTGCATCACTTCCTTTCGTATCATCTGTGCCGTGAAAAGTAACCCTGAATTGCCACTCTCCACCGGATTCGTCCTCTAATACAGCATATTCCCCACCACGCCGCCGTCCAGCGCATTGATCGTCCATACCAGCTCCTGAAAATCCTTCCCATTGGTCTGCTCCATCACCACGAAGCTCCACGCCGGAACCATCCAGGCGCAGTCCGGTTTTTCGTATGCCGGGATATACGTGTACCCCAATTGTGCGCTGAGCACCGGATAAGAAAATTTCATATTGCTCTCGGCCGGGACCGCTT
>CATLCV010000312.1 GCA_949893755.1 uncultured Lachnospiraceae bacterium
AGTATTATCAGACGTTTTCGGCCTGGACCAGGAAGCTCTATGGGTGGACATTTCCCCGGAAGGATCTGTATACCTCTCATGGGGTGATCCCGGCGTTATATGAATTGACCGGATATATCTGCGGACCGGAGGATAAGGTACTGATGATGACGCCTTCCTATGCCTATTTTAAATATGCCGCGGAGCATAATGGGGTGGGATACGTGTGTTCGGACTTGCTGAACCGGAAGCAGGACGGATATTATGAAATCGATTTTGAAGATTTTCGGAAAAAAGCCGGGGATCCGGCGGTCAGGCTGTTTATATTCTGCAATCCCCATAATCCGTCAGGACGGATCTGGACGGAGGAGGAGCTGCGCCGGGTGGCGGAAATCTGTTTTGAAAATGATGTGATGATCATTTCTGATGAGATCCACTGCGACCTGATCCGGACCGGGCGGACCCACATCCCGCTCGCAAAGCTGTATCCGGACAGTAACCGGATCATTACCTGTATGGCGCCGAGCAAGACCTTCAATACGGCCGGGCTGCAGTTTTCCAATATCATCATCCCCAATGAGGAGATTCGGAAATGCTGGCTGAAATGGCATAACTTTGACGAAAATCCGCTTTCTCTGGCCGGGGCGATGGGAGCTTATCGGGGCGGATATGACTGGCTGATGGAGCTGAGAGCCTATCTGGATGCCAATTTTGAATTTGTGCGCAGCTATTTGGCGGAACATTTACCGGAGGCGGTATTCCGGATCCCGGACGCTACCTATCTGGGATGGGTGGATATCGGAGCTTATGTTGACAAAGAGGAGGATCTCCCGCGGCTTTTTGCAGAAAAAGCAGGCGTGCTTTTGGAAGGAGGAAATATGTTCGTTCAAAATTCGGATACATATATCCGCCTGAATGTGGCGTGTCCCCGGTCTGTATTGGAAGAAGGGATGCGGAGGATATGCGGTTTATTAAGAAATGCCGCAAAATGACAGAGGTAGATTCCATGTATGAAGAATTAGACCGGTTATTTGCAAGCGACAAATACAGGGAAGCGGAGGCCTTCTTACGTTCCGGGATCCGGGAAGCAGTTCGGGAAGGAGATCTGACGTCTGTCCTGGCACTTTGGAATGAACTGGGTGGATTCCTCCGTGTCTGCGCAAAATACAAAGAGGGAACCGAAGCATTTCAAAATGCCCTGGAAACTGCTTTTCTGCTGGGGCTGAAAGGTTCGGAGCAGGAGGCCACCATCCGTATGAACCTTGCCGCATTATATACGGCGGCAGAGGAGAACAGAAAAGCGGCATTCGAATACGATCAGGCTGCAGAGATTTATGAAGCGCTGCAGATCCAGGATTATCGGCATGCGGCGCTGCAGAATAACCGGGCTTCTCTGTATTTGAAAGAAAAGCAATATGACCGGGCGATGGAAAGTGCCAAGGCAGCCCTTGCATGGATCAGTGATCTTCCGGACAATGAAGATGAGCTGGGAGTGACGAATACGCTCCTGGCTCAGATTTACACGGCGAAACGAGAATTTGAAAAAGCGGAGGAACATATTGTTCAGGCGGAAGCAGCATTCTCAAAGCTGGCATGCCCGAATCCGATGCACTATGCGGTACTGCTTTCCGCGAAGGGGCAGACGCTTTCCCTGTCCGGACAATGGCAAGAGGCGCGCTTATGCTATGAGGATTCCCTTCCGCTGATCGAGGATCATTTTGGGAAAAACCTTTCCTATGCCTCCTGTCTGAGAAATCTGGCTGTCTGCTGCCGGGAGCTGGGGGATTCAAAGAATGGGGAATGCTATCAGAAAGAGGCGGAAAAAATAGAGAAGGAACAGGGCTATGAAAGGACTTGAGCTGTCAAGGAGATATTTTGAGACATATGGAAGGCCGATGCTGGAAAGGGAGTATCAGCAGTATACAGGAATCATTGCGGCCGGTCTGGCGGGTCCGGGTTCGGAATGCCTTGGATTTGATGATGCGTATTCCCGGGATCATGATTTTGGTCCCGGGTTTTGCATCTGGATTCCGGAGTGGTATGAATCTGTGACAGGAGAAAAGCTGCAGCGGTCCTATGAATCGCTGCCGTCCTGTTTTCAGGGGTATGGGGTTTCCGACTGTGCTTTGGAGCGCAGAAACAGGGTGGGGGTTCATTCGATCGAGTCTTTTTACCGGAACCTGATCGGCAGAGCGGATGCTCCGGAGACCCATATGGAGTGGTTTTGCATTCCGGAAAGATTTTTGGCAATGGCAGTGAATGGCGAGGTATTTTGCGATCCTTTGGGGGAGTTCACGAAGATCCGCCGGAAGCTGCAGGAATTTTATCCGGAGGATGTGCTCAGAAAAAAGCTGGCTGCAAAGTGTGCGGTGATGGGGCAGGCGGGACAGTATAACTATGGGAGATGCATACGCCGCGGGATGCACGAGACGGCAGGACTTTGTGCCGGACGGTTCGTAACGGCGGCATTGGGGGCGGTTTATCTGCTGAATCGAACGTATATGCCGTTTTATAAATGGGCGTTTCGCGGGGCGGAGGAGTTTGCGGAATGGGAAAGCGTAGTGGAGGATCTGAAAAAAATAATGCGGCTGTCAGATGTTCAGGATTCTGCGGGGAAAATGCTGCTGATCGAACGGATCTGTATCCGCGTGCGGGATGCTTTGATCTTAAGAGGGTGGTCCTATGGGGAAGAATGCTTTCTGCAGGACCATGCAAAGCGTGTGACGGAAACGATCCGGGATCCGGTGCTTCGGGGGCTGCCGATCATGGCGGGGGAGTAGTTCTGGAATGCTGGAATATTGGGGGCGTGAAAAATAGGAGGAATCATAGTATGCTGCAAGTGAATGGAGAACGGGAAGATATCATAGAGAAGATTATTGAAAAAGAGTGGAACTTTTTTGCAAAGGTAAATCATATCGGCGGGAGGGCAGACTGCCAGGATGATTTCCGAACATTTCAGATCATGAGGGCCAGCCAGTTTGAGGCATGGGATCAAGAGGTGCTGCACAGCTATGCGTGTGACCTGGAGCACGCGGAAGCCAGGGGGCAGAATCCGGTGGAATGGAAATATGCGTATATGATGAAGGACACAGCTCCGGAATATTTTGAACAGAAGCTGGCTCCATTTCTGCCGGAGATCGAAGAGGAAAAAAAGAAGGTGGCAGAACAGATCCTGGAACGGGAAATGACATGTTATTATAAGCTTCGGAAAAAGTATCCGAATTTCACCGGATTGGGGAGGCAGGAACAGGATTCGGAGGGGAATCAGATGACTTCTATTTCTGTATATCTGCGCGGAGAATTGTATACATATTCCAGGGAAACCTTGAATCGGTATTTGGAGATGGTGAAGAGAAAGGAGAAGGAAGGGATCAATTTGATTCGTGAGATTTATGAAAATACGGCGAAGTGGTATGGATATCAGAGTCTCGAAGATGCGGAAAGAGAGATCAGTTCAGAGAGTGAGGGGGCCGGCGGGAAATGACATTTCCATACAATATCTCGCGGCGATACCCAAGTGGTCACACGATAGATTGTGTACAAAAAGTCATTTCCCGGCGGCTCCGCCTGCATGATCCTGTCACGCGGCATCAATACCGCCGCCTGCACCACTTCTCCAGCAGATTGATCAGCGAATACAAAAGCATCGCCATGATGCAGAGCAGGATAATGCTCATCAGCAGCCAATCCATCTTAAATACCTGGCTGGAATAAATGATCAGATACCCCAGCCCGCTCCGCGCTGCCAGAAATTCCCCGATCACAACCCCCACCAGGCAGAGCCCGATATTGACCTTCATATTGCTGATGATGGCAGGGATGGAGCTTGGAAGTACGACCTTGCTGAGGGCATGCCATTTGTTCCCGCGCAGGGTATAGATCAGCTTGATTTTCTCCTGGTCCACCCCGGTAAAGCTGGTATACAGGTTCAGGATGCTCCCGAAGATCGCCACGGACATTCCGGCCACGATGATGGTGGTCTGATTGGCGCCCAGCCATACGATCAGGAGCGGCGCAAGGGCGGACTTGGGCAGGCTGTTGAGCACCACCAGATAAGGATCCAGGATCTCGGACAGCTTGCGGCTGCACCAGAGCAGCACTGCCGCCAGGATACTGATGAGGGTGGTCAAAAGGAAGCTGGCAATGGTCTCATACAGGGTACTCCATAGATGCAGGAAGATACTTTTGTCCGTTACCATTTCCCAAAAACAGCGGGTAACCTGCGAGGGACTGCTGAAAATGAAGGAATCAATGATTCCGGCCCTGGCGGTAAATTCCCATAAAAAAAGAAAACAGATCAGGATTGCGGCGCGGGAAAAGCAGACGATACGCCGGTGCATTTTCCTTCCGTGCAGGAAATTGCGCTGCCCGGCGGAGAATACTGCCGTGTTCTGCGTGATGCATGCAGCTTCCTGAGTTTTACATTGTCCGGTAGAAATATCACGCATTGGTATTCAGCTCCTTCCAGATGATATTGAAATAATGCTTAAATTCCGGCGCATTCCGCCGGTTCATGGGAGTGTCCTCTTCCAGTTCGAATGTGATGGGACCGACTTGTGCTACGGCGGCAGGCCGGGCGGTCAGTATGATGACACGGTCTGCCA
>CATLCV010000313.1 GCA_949893755.1 uncultured Lachnospiraceae bacterium
AAAAAGTATGATACGCTGGTTCATGATTTTTTTTATGGGATCACATTGGAGGATCTGATGGAAGGGCGTTTGTAGGAATACAGGTTACGAATATGTTAGTATTGAAAAAACGGAGAGCTATTTACACTCTCCGCTTTCTCTTCCATCATTATCTTAGAATTATGAACAATTTCTTGCGCGATACTAAGATAATATCTCCTTATCGTTCTTTCTTTTTTCTTACAGAAATTACGATCATCGCACCAAATGCCGCTGCCGCCAGAAGTACATACAGCATGATCGGCAAATGGTCGCCGGTCACAGGGCTGTTCACCTGAGTACCGGAAACGTTCGGCGCGCTGCCGCTTCCATTTGCATTGCCGCTTCCGCCGTTGCTGCTGTTTCCGCTTCCATTGCTGACTCCGCCGCTGTTTCCGTTTCCGCCATTACTTCCGCCGCTGCTTCCGTTTCCACCATTACTTCCACCGTTGCTTCCACTTCCGCCGTTACTTTCATCTCCGCTTCCGTTTCCGCCGCCGCTTCCATCGCCATTTCCGCCGTCCCCTGCAGAATCGTCCTTCACATCCTTCCAGCCGACAGCAATCGGTGAAAGTCCATTTACCTTGAAGCTGATCCCGCTATCCATATTCGTCACCTCCGGATATTCCACATCCCCCGCAAGGAATCCATTCATATCCTCGGTAAACATATGCGCCGCCGTAAAGTGATGTGTCTCTCTGCCTGTACCGGACGGATACGGCAGGGTGACTGACAGGCCGTCTGCCGGGAAATTATCCTTCGTCACCTTTTCCCAGCCTGCTCCGTTGAGATTGACCAGAAGCTCCACATCATAGATCACCAGATCCGACTCTGCAATTGAACTATCCTTCTCCTGGATCTTCAGCTTCATCTCCGTTTCAATCTTGCCCGGCGTATTCAAATGCTCCTCATTCTGGAAGGCATCCGGCACCCTGGAAATACCGCTTTCCACTTCGATCTTAAATTCATTTCCGTCCGCAGGCTCCTGTGGGATCTCCTCGACTGCGCTGATCTGCCCCATAATCTCCGGCAAAGCCCCGGGCATGGTATAATTTTCTTTTCCATTTCCCTCAAGGACCGCTTCATCCTGAGCGTTCTTCCAGGACAGGGCCACCTTCTGGCTGCCTTCTTCCGCTGTCTCATAGACACCGGACAATTTTTCCGCCGGACAGTCAAACAGGACCTCTTCTGCATCCTTTTCCAAAATGCCTTCCAGCTTCAATTCACCGAAAAGGGTCGCCTCCCGGTCCTTGATCTGATCCAGCCGGTCCGCCGCTTCCAGAGCGCTCACATCCCATGCCAGCGCCTTCGGCGAAACCGTGAGCTGACAGGTGCTGCTTGCTTCCAGATAGTTCCCCGATGCCGATGCGGTCGCTGTGATCACCGCGCTGCCCGCCTTATGGATCTGAACCAGGCCCGTCGCCGGGTCGATCGATGCCACAGAAGGATCCGAACTGCTGTAGCTGACAACGGAGCCTTCCGCCGCCCCCTGGGCAGTCATGGTAAAGTCCGCGTCTCCGTAAACCGCCGTCTTTGCATTTTCCGCAAAAGCAAAATCCACCTGCTCTTCCATGCCTCCCGCAGATACGACGATTTTCTCCTCAATAATGCCGGCCTGGGAAGAAATCTCCAGAGTCAGCTGGTTTCCGTCTGCCATAAGACCGGTCACGATCCGCTTGCTCTGATCCTCATATCGGTAGATTTTTTCCGGTTCTGTATCTGCTGCCGGATTGAAAGAATAAATCGAATTTCCCACGTTGAAGTACAGCACTCCTCCGGAACAGGAAAGTCTGGAAAAGCTCATCGAAAACATGGGCCATCCATTTCCCAGATTCTCGATATCAAAGCTTGCCACCTGGGTTTCATTTCCGCTCGCGTCTCTTTTCATCAGTGACGCACCGCGGCAGATATTCGCGTTGTTGACCACCGTTTCCATTTTCAGATAATAGGAATTGCCATTCACTGTGTAAATCGCAGATTCCTTCATGGGTGCGGTCTTATGCCAGGAATTATCGTATTTGGTGTCCGCGCATGTGATGCTGTTGGCATCCCAGGTATGGGATTTTCCCTGCATGGCCGTATCGCTGAGCAGAAAATACTCATGCTTTACATAACCGGTCTCCCCTGTCTGGCTGGCGGCAGTCGCGTCATCATATGTAAGATCCGCATGATACCAGTTGCCGTCCAGCTTCACATAATTCCAAATGTGGTCCATCGATCTGCTCTTACAATACTCCACCTCGATCCCCGCTTTATTCAGCAGCGCGGCATAGGCAAGAGTATAACCCTGGCAGACTCCGATCCCATTGACCAGAGCTTCATATGCATTTCGCTTTTCAATTCCCAGATTGTTGTTTGCATTCTGGTCATAGACCATGTGCTGCACCAGATAGTCATGCAGCGCGGTCGCCTTCTGCTCGTCGGTCATGTTATTTCCGATGACCTGGGAAAATGCCCTGTCGATCGCGGCCCTGTACTCCGCAACACTGCTCTGGTCATACTGCGGATTATAGGTGAATACACATTTTTCCACGATCCCGGTAGCTGTTGAAGTATAGTAATTACTGCCCAGCACATAAAACAGATCCGGATTATCCTGCGCCACATCTGGCCAGATACGCTTCATATCCTCTTCTGTGAGATGGAAACCGGATAGATCCACTTCCTTCTCCCAGTTGGTCATTGCCGCTGTCATCGCGTCCCACGCATTTTTGATATCCTCCTCTGTTGCCAGAGGCATGACCAATGTTGTAAAATATTCCAGCAGCTCCTTCAGCTGCTCCTC
The DNA here is from genome assembly GCA_949893755.1 of uncultured Lachnospiraceae bacterium. Lineage (GTDB taxonomy): Bacteria > Bacillota > Clostridia > Lachnospirales > Lachnospiraceae > Schaedlerella. The sequence goes on from CATLCV010000313.1 coordinate 2,804, forward strand.
TGCTCCCGGGAGCATCGCCTTCTGATCGTCATCCAAACTCTCATAAGCATCGAAAGCCTTCTGGATCTGCTCATATGCCTCGTCCAGCTCCTTCTTCTCCAATGCCTTCAGCTCCTCCAGTGACGGAAGTCCATTGAGAAGCTCCTTCACCGCGGCCGCTTCCGGGTCTGCGGGAAGCTCTGCGGGGTTCTCTGAATCCGGGGTATCCGGATTTTCTGCACCTGAGTTTCCTGGATTCGAACTTTCTGTTCCCGCGTTTCCTGGATTCAGATTCCCTGCACCCGGGTTCTCTGCATCTGTGTTTCCGCTTTCATCCGGGGTATTTCCCGGCTGTTCTTCCGAAGCCTGTCCCTTGCAGGCAGACAGATCTTCTCTGCAAGCGGCGCAATCCGGTTCTTTCGTTTCAGCCGTACATAAATCTGTGCAGATACAATCTGTCTGTGCAGAAATGTCCTCTGCCGTACCGGGCTCTGTCCCCAAAGGGCCTTCCGCCTCTGTCCCCGCCGCTGCGGTCACCCGCAAATGGTCCATCGTTCCGCCGATAAGACCAAAAATAAGAAAAAATACCAGTATTTTCTTAGCATTTTTCTTTCGGTTGATCATTCATTTTTCTCCTTTTTGCTTGTATATTTTATCGGATGAAATATGTCTGTCCCGCCATATCATCACATGCGGTTTTAACAATTTCTCCGCCGGAAACTCATTATACAGACAGATGACTCATAATACAAGTTTTATCAGTCATTTTTTGTATGTAATATTTTCCTGAAAAGGAAAAAACGCCTTGTTGACAACTCAATATATATGAGTATAATAAAATACGGACAGCAAATCTAAATGCTATCCGAGAGATGGTATTATAATTTCATAGTTAATTATTGTTACTAGGATTATATTTCTTAGTATCTGGGAGTGAGGAGGCAATACCTGCTCTTTTTTTATGCTTTTTTATGAAAGGAAGGAAAATTATGCAAACTCCCAGAACAAACAAAATGGAATCTGCCCCTGTTAACAAACTTTTAATAACCATATCTTTGCCAATCATGTTCTCAATGATAATGCAGGCATTCTATAACATCATTGATACAATTTTTATCGCCAGATTTAGCGAAAAGGCTTTAAGTGCTGTGTCTCTATCATTTCCAATGCAAACTTTAATGATAGCCGTCAGCATTGGTACATATATCGGAATAAACACGTTTTTAGCACGGACGCTTGGTCAAAAAGACTTTAAAAAGGGGCAAACGATAGTGCAGCATGGTATATTATTGTCTGTGTTTTCCTATCTTGCATTCTTATTTTTCGGACTGTTTTTTACAAGACAATATTTTGCAATCCAAACAACAGATGCAAAAATAATAACATATGGTGTTGATTATATGTCCGTTTGCTTGCTATTTTCAGTATTTCTGTTTGGTCAGCAGTTATTTGAAAAACTTTTACAAGTCAATGCCCATTCTTTATTATCTATGGTATCGCAGCTTATTGGAGTTGCAGTGAATATAATTTTGGATCCCATTTTAATATTTGGGTTAATGGACTTTCCGGCTTTAGGTGCAAAAGGAGCAGCCATTGCTACAGTCATCGGACAATTTGCAGCATTAATAAGCAGTTTTGTGTTTCATCAAAATTTTAATAAACAACTTAGTACTGTATCCGGTTAGTTTTTAAAGTATAACCGGATACAGTCTTGCCAGTTTGATTCTTGCATCCTGTGTTTTAAACTGCCAGTTTACCTTTACACATTCCCTGTTCCGTTTTATGGTCCAGGC
>CATLCV010000314.1 GCA_949893755.1 uncultured Lachnospiraceae bacterium
AGTCCCGATTCCCGTAAGGGGCGTTTCACCGCCGTCCAGGAGCTTTCCATATACCTGGGCAGTTCCGCACTCCTGAACAGGTTCTTCCGTGAATACAGATAAAGGCTCCGGACTGTAGACGGCTGCATCCCATTCTCCGTAGGTATCATAGCGCAGCTCCTCCCGTGTCTTGTTCAGGCTTCCCGTGATGCTGACGTTGACAACCGCAAAAGTAACAGATAAAAAACATACCAGGAACAGATAGGTACTGCTCCTTTTCTTCCCCTTCAAACCTTTTCGTGCAATATCCCATAAATAGTTCTGCATATCTTCTCACCTCCGGTTTTATCGTAGCACCCGGACCTTACGATTCTCTTACAATTTCCCTTACGATTTCGTAAGAGTTGCAGAAAAATAACGACGCAGACTACGCAGGATATTTCTTCGTATATGTCAGTTATTTTTCTGCGCCACGTAAGGTCTTTTGCCCTCCAGAACCGGCACCTCCAGCCGGAAGCATGCCCCGCCGCCTTTTCTGTTTTCCGCCTGTATGCTGCCGTGATGCGCCTTTAAGATATCTGCCGCCATGCTCAGACCAATCCCATACCCGGTCTTCCCATAGCTTCCCCGGTGAAACCGTTCAAACAGATAGGGCAGCTCGTCCTCCCCAATCCCGGGACCTTCATCCTTGATCTCCAACACAAGGCTGCGGACGCGGTCGCCGGCCCAAATGAGAACCGCGGAGCCGGGCGGGGTATGTTCAATCGCATTTTTCACAACATTTTCAAATGCCTGTGAAAACCAGTAGCTGTCAAGATAGATCTCAGAGATTCCGGAAAGTTCCGAGAACTCCTGTACAATACGGACCCCTTTTTTCTTCCATAATGGTTCCAGCACGGTGATGGTATCGCGGATCAGCCGGCTCATATCACAGCGCTCGAACCACATGTTGATCTTCTGGTCCGCAAGCTGGCTGCATTCCAAAATCCGGTCCACCTCCCCGGTAAGCCTTCCCATGCATTTCTGGCATTCCTCCAATTCTGTCCGCACATCCGAGAGGGAAGTCTTCGCCTGTGCCAGGTCGATACGGATCTGCAGGGCGGTCAGCGTTGTTTTCATCTGGTGGGCCATATTTTCCATAAACTGATTCAGACGCTTTTCCCGTGCTTCCCGGTACTGGATCTGGTGCTCTGTCTGGGCCGCCATTGCCGCCAGATCATTTCTCAGATTCTCCACCCTTCCCTCCATCAGGGTTTCTTCCAGATGGTTCTCCCCTCTTAATAAAAAGCAGTCCAATTCATGAACCAGCCCGTCGATTTTTTTCTCCAGCGCGTATCGCCTGTACCTTTCCAGCAAAAAAAGCCCTGATAGGATCAGAAATCCTGTCAGGATGATCATCTTCTCTTCCATCATGCCACTCTCATTTCTGTACATGGACTGCCCAGCGGTAACCGATTCCCCGCACAGTCTCTATGTAAGCGTCCCCGTGAAAGGTCCCCAGTTTGTCTCTCAGCCTGCTGATATTGACGCTTAAGGTATTCTCATCTACAAAGGACGCGTCCTTATCCCACACCTCATAAAAAAGCTTATCCCGCGTCAGCGTATACGGCCAGCCCATCAAAAGGTTTTGTACCAATTGTAATTCGATCGGGGTAAGGTCCAGTGCGGCCTGGTTCCGATAGACCTGATGCTTTCCTATATCGTAAGTCAGTTCCCCGGAGGAAAGCCGTAGCCCGGCAGACCGTTTTCCGCGCCGCAAAAGCGCCTGTACCCGGACGATCAGCTCCTGCATGCGGAAAGGTTTTGTGATATAATCATCGCCTCCCACTTTAAACCCCCTTACCACGTCCATCTCGCTTTTATATGCGGTAAGGAACAGAACCGGGATATCTGAAATCTCCCGGATTTTCTTGCACAGGTCGTATCCATTTTCCTCCCCTCCCAGATTTACATCCAGTATGATCAGCTCCAGCCACTGCTTTTTCAGAATCTCCAAAACCTTCCGGGATTCTGTACACCACTCTGTCCGATAACCGCTCCCATTTAAGATATCTGTTAATCCGCTGGCTACCGGTTCATCATCCTCCACGATCAAAATGCTCCATTCTTCCATGGAAATACCTCCGTTTGAAAATATTACCACTATATTATCAATTGTTTCTATGTTAATCAACACATTTTGAACTGTCTATATGATCCGGCTTATTTATTTTTTTCATGGAATCTTAACTCCTTTTCAAAGTCCATATTTTTTCTCTTTTTAAAATAATTCATTCCCCGCCTGATCAATACAGGAAACAAAATCAAACATGGAGTCAAATCATAAGAAAATACCTTAATAAATCTCCAGTACAGATCCATCTTCGCATACTCTGTGATCAGCTCCATGACCGATCTGAAAATCCAATAGCCTGTGAACTGTGTCAGCCAGAAAATTTCATGCAGCCTTAAATACTCGGCAGCACAGATACGATTTGCGATCAGCAGAATTGCGGCAGCGAGCATAAAGCCAAAGCACAAATACACAAACCCGTAAGACAGCAGTTCATTAGTCCGGCTCATCTGCGTTTGGCTGATCCCTTTCGCTATCAGCCGATAGATCGCCAAAAATAATGCTGTCAGGTGCGTAAGAAGTGTAACCATTGCATAAATGAACGTTATAATTTGAATGCGTTTTAGAGTTTTCATCATGATCTCCTTTCCGATAACATATCTTAGTAGTATCCTATCAAAAATATCTTACGCTTCCATTACAACAGTCTTACGATATCGTAAGATTTATAGGTATTCCCGTATACCAGGCCCCAAATACAGAACTTCTGGCAGCAACAGCCTTTCCCTATAATTGGCATTAAAAACAGATAATGCCAGTAAACCAGGAAATTGAAACCATCCCTTCGTTTACTGACATTATGAGTCTGCTCATCCGGAGAATTTAATCTCTGGTATTCATATTTGCATTCATAAGGCATCTCCTCTTTAGCTAAATTCAGCATAAGATTCGCAGAAACGCTTCATAAAAATCCTTCTCCTTTTCTTCTTCACGATTTTCAGGGATTCCCAATCTACTCAGTGCCTTTTGAACCGCTTCTTTTGCCGAAAGCACGGAATCTCCTAATACGTCACGCCTGCCTCCCTTATACATATTTTCTATTGACATGACAAATAGCTGGGTCAACTGGGTGAGCTTGCCTTCCGCATTCATTGCCATACCATTCATCCCGCTTTCTTTTTCCGCTTTATTCCAAGCCTCTTTTACTTCATCGGGAGCATCTGGTCCCAGAATCTCCAAACCGTCATTTCTTGTTTTCTTTACTTTCCCATTGCGATTGGTTTTTAGTTTTTCAAAAATTCCAGCCAATCTGCCGCTGCTTTCTTTTTGTTCTTCATAGTACGATCTTGCTTTCAATATATCAGATCCCTGGACAGAGGATCTTCCATCCAATAACGCCTGAATCCAATCGTCATACATCCGTTCTTCGTTCTGGAACCGGCTCAGATAATTATTCCCGCTGTTCAGCCACAGGGAAAAATACTCATTTGCGGCAATGATGGCAGGGACTGCCGGATCCTCATGACGCAAGAACTGTTTTTCCACATCCTTATGAGAAATCACATTCATGCCTGATAATTCTGCCATTAAATTGTAAAATTCAGATTTCGACATATTTTCTACATCATACTTTTCCTGCAGATATTGAATCTGATCCTCTGTAAGTTCGCTGGTGCCATCGGCATTCCAATTGATCTTCGCATCCAATTTGACGCCCAATATTTCCAGAAATGTTTTACTGATGGATTCATAATCATATTCTTCCGCAGATGACGCCGGCTCTCCTTTTTCTTCTATCTTATTTTCCAAAGGATGAGTTCTGCTCCGCAAAAAAAGTTCCTGTTCCAGCGCATCCTGATACTGGGCCAATGAATCCGCATCCACCGTATAGGCTGAGCCGATTTTGTCCGACCCGGCACCGTCATGAATATGATATTCCCCGTTAACTAATTTTGTTCCGAAACCATGATTCCCATTATTTTTCTTATTTTTGTTCGCTGTCTGATATTTTGTCTGTCCCGCTGTCATGGGATACTTTTCGTAAGAAATTCCAAGCATTGCAGCATGCCCTCCTTTACACAATGATAAAATGATACTGAGCGTCAGATAAATCTGCCGCACAGTATCATATGATGCGCACAGCCGCATAAGGAAGTCTGCCGCTTTGCGGCTGGCGCAATACTCACGGCAGATTTCATCGACCGTGAGTATATTATAATATACCATGTTGAAAAAATGAGGAACAAGCTTCTTTATAAATGAAAAATGTGTCGAGAAAATGTTCCGGAGTCTCTTATAACCCCAGATTAAATGGAATCCGGCCGCAGAGATAAAGCGGAACGGAATGCTTCTGCTTTCCAAATATGTGGTTACAACCTCCGGATATCCGCCAATCTGCAGATAAGTATGAATGCTTCTAGCGGTTTGTGACGTAGAAAAGGGTATAAAAAACAAACCTTCCGAAATTCTGTTTTTTACAGACAGACTTGGAAGATCACAGAAAATATAGTATAATCAGTTACAGCAA
>CATLCV010000315.1 GCA_949893755.1 uncultured Lachnospiraceae bacterium
CCCCCAGATCCCCCACCTGGGAGATCATCCCGCCGGCCGCGCCGATCACCGCAAAGGAGAGCACGTTTACATCCGCATTTCCCCAGTGGTTGATGGCCAGGCCGTAGAGCACCGCGATCAGGGCTGCCCCGGCAACGCCGCCGATCCCGCCCTCAACGGATTTTTTCGGACTGAGCTTCGGCGCCATCTTATGCTTTCCGATCAGCATCCCTGTGCAGTACGCGCAGGTGTCGCATCCCCAGGAACAGATAAATACCAGCCACACGGTGAATGCGCCGCCCGGCATCACCCGGATCTGATAGATATAGGACAGCATCACCGTCACATAGAACACCCCGAAAAATGCCGCCATCAGCTGATCCGCGTGATATTTCGGATAGGAAAATACCATCACCGCCATGAGAGAAATGACCAGGGCCATGATGAGCCCCAGAAACCAGTCTCTGGATTCTCCCGGCAGGTATCCTCCGCTCATGGCCAGCAGCAGCCCGTCATACAGGATTCCGAAGAGATACCCGCAGATTCCGAGCAGTGCGTTTTCTATGTGGAAGGGTTTATACAATTCCCGCATTCCGATCCAGCTGATCAGCGCCACCGTAACCCAGAGCACCGTCCCGCCTGAGATGATCGTAAGCAGCGCAAGGATGACCAGAAGGATCCCGCTCAACAGCCTTGTCTTAAACATCCTGCCCCTCCTTTATTCCGCCGAATCTCCGCTCTCTACTATTATAATGCTCGATGGCGCGGATCAATTCCTCTTTTGTAAAATCCGGCCATGGAACATCGGTAAAATAAAATTCCGAATATGCAAGCTGCCACAGGAGATAATTGGACAGCCTGAGCTCCCCGCTCGTCCGGATCAGCAGGTCCGGATCCGGCAGCTCCCGGGTATCCAGATAAGCGGCATACAGCTTTTCGTCAATGTCCTCTGGCTTCACCTTCTGATCCACACAGTCCTGCGCCAGCCGCCTCACCGCACGGATCATCTCATCCCGGCTTCCGTAGTTCAGAGCGATGGTAAAATTCAGGCCGCCGTTGTTCCGGCTCGCCTCCTCCAGCTCCAGGATCCGTTTTTTGATATCCTCATCCAGGGGACGGATATCCCCGATGACCCGGATTTTCATATCATTTTTCTCCGCCGTTTTCAGGCAGGTTTTCATATAATTCCTGAGCAGCTTCATCAGAGCATCCACCTCCGACTTCGGGCGCTGCCAGTTCTCCGTGGAAAATGCATAGACCGTCAGGTACTTGATCCCCATCCGCCATGCTTCCTCACAGATCCGTTCTACATTCTTGCTTCCCTGAGCGTGTCCGTAATTGCGCGGCATTCCCTTTGACCTGGCCCAGCGGCCGTTTCCATCCAGGATGATCGCCACATGCTGCGGTACGTTCATCTTGCGCTCCCTCCATTCACAGCAAAAGGGGATTGAGATACCATGCCTCAAGCATACACAGATCTCTCAAGCCCCCATGCAATTATACCGTCATAACCTCTTTCGTCTTTGCCTCTACCTCTTTATCCACATCCTTGATATACTTGTCCGTCAGCTTCTGGAGGCGTTCCCCGAGATCCTTGATCTCATCCTCGGAAACCTCTGTCCCTTTGAGCTTCTTGAACGCGTCATTTCCATCCCGGCGGATATTGCGGATGGCTACCTTTGCGGCCTCTCCCTTTTTCTTCACGTCCTTCGCCAGATCTTTTCTGCGTTCCTCCGTCAGCTCCGGAAATACCAGACGGATCGTGGAGCCGTCATTGGTGGGGTTGATCCCCAGATCGGATACCTGGATCGCCTTCTCGATCACCTTGAGCATATTTTTCTCCCATGGCTGGATCTGGATCATACGTGCTTCCGGCACGGAAACATTGGCTACCTGCTGGATCGGGGTCGGGGTTCCGTAATAGTCTACCACGATCCGGTCCAAAACATGCGGATTTGCCCGCCCGGCACGGATTGCTCCCAGCTCTCCGCCCAGATTCTTCATGGTCTTTGTCATCTTCTCTTCGTATACTTTTAATTTTTCATCCATTTTCCTGTCCTCCTTGGATTGATATATTACGTAAAATTTTTCTGTACTTTATACCTTATGAAACGGTGTACAGTCCTTCCGTATCGCTTCCCGTCACTGAACCGTAACCTTCGTCCCTGTAAAGCTGCCGCTCATGGTCCTGACGATGCTCTCCTCCTCGTTCAGACCAAATACCAGCATGGGCATCCGGTTCTCCATGCAAAGGATCGATGCCGTCAGATCCACCGCCGCAAGCTTTTGATCGATCACCTCCTGGATGGAGATCTCATCATACTTTTTCGCGTCCGGATTGACCTTGGGATCGCTGTCATAGATCCCGTCGATGGCCTTTGCCAGAAGCATGGCGTCCGCCTCGATCTCAACCGCCCGAAGGACCGCTCCCGTATCCGTAGAAAAATAAGGATGTCCGGTCCCGCCCGCGAAAAAGATCACCTTTCCTTCTTCCAGAGCCGCCACAGCGGCATCCTTGGAAAACAGCGAGGTAAATGCCCCGCAAACAAAGGGTGTAAATACCTCTGTCCGCATCCCTGCATATCGGAAGATATCTGATACATAGATACAGTTCATCACCGTTGCCAGCATCCCGATCTGGTCTGCCTTCGTCCGGTCAATTGTCTCGCTGGTGCGCCCTCTCCAGAAGTTGCCGCCTCCGGTCACGATTGCGATCTGGTATCCCTCATCCGCCAGCTTCTTCACCTGACGCGCAACCCCCATGCAGGTTTTTTCGTCAAAGCCTGTCTTCTTCTCCCCTGCCAGGGCCTCACCGCTTAATTTCAGCAATACTCTTTTCATCTCTTATACTCCTTCATGTCCGGCCCTTCCGCACCGGCGGACGGCCTGTCTGCTGCTGTCTGCCCGCCGGTTTGAAATGTCCGGCAGTCCCTAAAATGAAGTATAACATAACTTTCCTCTTTTGTCATGTATATATCTCAAGCCCATTGAATTTTGCCTGAAACAGAATCGGCTGTCGGTCTGGATACCAACGTATGCAGAAAAGCTGCCAGTGACAGGCTTTCTGTATCACGACCCTTTTCATGCCTCGTCCTGTGCCGCAGCCAGGCTTCTCTCCAACAGGATCTGATTCATCGGTTTCGGATACAGAAGCTCCGACACCACATAGGCGGTCAGGCAGACGATACACAGGGACAAGAGCTGGCTGACCAGCCCGGACATTTCAAACAGAAGCACGATTCCCGTAACCGGCGCCCGCACCACTGCCGTAAAAAAGCCTGCCATCGCCAGCAGCACAAAATTGTTCAGATACATCGGATCCAGTCCGAAAAGCTCCGTCCCTGCCAGCGCAAAAATACCGCCCAGCAGAGCCCCCAGCGTCAGAAGCGGGAAGATATTTCCGCCCGGCGCGCCGGAGCCGAAGCAGATTGCCGAAAACAAAAATTTCGCAAGGAAGATCAGTACCGCTGCTCCCAGCAGCATCTCCCCCCTTGTCAGGGAACCGATCAGCCAGCTTCCGCTGCCAAGTGCCTTGGGCATCAGTACGGCAAAGATTCCGGCCGCAGAGAAAGCCGTCACCATCCGGCCTGTTTCATTCAGGAAGCCTGCCTTTTTGTACAGGCTCTGTGCACGCAGCATGGCCCAGCTGTAGAATGCCCCTGCTGCGCCGATCAGAATCCCCAGCACAAGCAGCATCCAATAATAGGTCTGGGGCAGGACGGCTGTCAGCTGAAACTGAAAAACCGGATCAGCCCCCAGGATATGGATGGAAGAAAACGCGGCAGCCGCCGTAGCCGCCAGCACGGATATAAAATCCGTCGTTTTCCCTGCCCGATATATTTCTTCCATAGCAAATACCATTCCTGCCAGAGGCGCGTGAAATGTGGCTGCAATCCCGGCCCCGGCTCCGCAGGCCATCAGGCTGCGCTCCTCATCCTCTCCCCGCCTGAAAAATCTGGAGACCCCCTGTCCGGTCATGGCTCCCAGCTGGATGGACGGCCCGCACCTTCCCAGCGACATTCCGCCGAAGATGCACAAAAAGCCTCCCGCAAACTTTGCCGGAATCACCCGCATCCAGCGCCGGGACAGTGTTCCGGCAATCTCCGCCTCCACCTGCGGGATCCCACCGCCTGCGATCAGAGGCTCCCACCGCAGAAGCCGTCCCACCGCAACCGCCAGCAGCAGCAATACGGCGAACCAGCCTGCAAACCAGACCGGATTCTCATAGAGGAATTGAAGTACCTTTTCCAGCCACTTTGTGGCATAGCTCAGGCAAACCCGATATAAAATGACTGTCAGACCGGCCAGTACTCCGACGAAAAGTCCTTCTGCGATCATGACAAGCGATACCCTGTTCTGTTCTCCGCTATTCGGTCTGTTTTCTTCCATCTCTCTGTCCCTCTTAATATGTAACCAATTTGCGCAGCAAATTGATTGCCTACTTGCCCGCCATCTGCGAAGCAGATTTTTAATGCGGGCAATTCCCGTATCGTTTTTTCATACGATACTTTACACT
>CATLCV010000316.1 GCA_949893755.1 uncultured Lachnospiraceae bacterium
CCATAGCCGTGGTATGTACCAAGGATGCTTGCGAAAGCCACCTGACACACCACCGTAAATACCTGGATCATCAGAATGATACAGATTGGCCGGTCTCCCTGTCGCACCACCCGGAATGCAAAATGCTTTGCCGCCCGCGAGGACAGGAAGTAGGCACACAGGAAAATGACTGCATATTCCACCCACATTCCTTTCCATGCAGCCAGAAATGTATGATTGGTAAATGGATTGCCTGCAAGCACGATGTTGTAAAGCGTCATCACATATACCATCATCCATGCGGTAACTGCAGTAAAAAATAAAGATTCTGTTCTTGTTTTCGGCATGATCGTTGTTCCTCCGTTTTCTTTATCTATTCTGATTTTAGAATAAATTATTGAACTTTACTTCTTACTTTTATCTCATTTTTGAGGTTTCGCTCTTTTATTTTTCATTTTGTTTCAGAAACCGGATATTCCATATCTTTCATATTTGATCATACAGAAAGCCTGCCACTGGCAGCTTTTCTGCATATGCTGGCATCAAAAAAAGTGGCTATAGCCACTTTTTTCCCCAATTGCGCATTTCCGTAAATACCTTTTCAAAGTCCTTTCCTTTTTCTGTCAAAGAGTATTCTATGGTTACAGGGGTGGTTGGAAAGACAGTGCGTGTGATAATCTCATGTTTTTCCAGTATTTTTAACGTATCGGACAATGATTTCGTGCTGCATCCAACACTTCGGTTCAAATCGTTGAATCGCCGGGGGCCATTATGTAACTCTCCCATCACGAGGAAAGTCCATTTTCCCCCAAATATTTGCATAACATAACGAATTTCGTCTACACATACAGTATCATCTGTTGGGTTCATCTTGTACGCACACCTCCAATTTCTCTGATTATACCAGCTTTCATTTTATAAATCAACTATAGAAACTTTGCGTACTTTAAAATCTAAAGCAGTATGGTATAATAGGTATTGCGCTGCATTATCTCGATGAAGGATATCAGGTTTTTGCTGTAGGGAACGATTTTAAAAAAGGAAATCATCTGGCCGCTGAACTAAATAATCCTGATTTTACTTATATCCAGGCAAACCTGAGTCTGATAGCTGAGAATATGCGAGTAGCGACGCTTATATCCAAACAAGCGGAAAGTTTGGATGCGCTCATCCTGTGTGCCGCATCTTTGAAACCGCAGGAGTCTTTTGTGAAAACACAGGAAGGCATAGAGTTCACTTTCTCACTCTATTATCTGAGTCGATATATTCTGTGCTATCAGTTGAAAGAATTGTTGGAAAAATCCAGGGAACCTGTCATTGTGAATGTAGCGGCCCCTGGTATGAAGGGGCCTCTCTATTTGGATGACCTGCAAATGGAGAAAAAATATAACGGTCAGCAGGCACAATTCCATGGCAGCCGATTGAATGATCTTTTGGGTGTACATTTCACAGAAACCGATCCGGTTGGCAAGATCCGCTATATCTTGTTTAATCCTATGGCAGCCCGCACCCCCGGCGCAACAAAGATGGCAGGCAGCAATGGACTCATGAAATTGATGATGAATTTCTATTATAAATTCGCGGGCAAGGATGTCAGCGAAATCGTCGGCATGATCTGTGATAATATTGCAAGGACAGACAGAGCCGGAGTATCTGCTTATAAACTTAGGGAACCTGTAGATTTAAGTATGGAAACCTTTGATAAAACAAATGCTTTGAAGCTGCATGACTATACCGCGTCCCTGCTGTAGAAATCATCTTTTCTACTCAAACCGAACCGCCTGTCCGGTCTTCGCGGACTCCCGGATGGCTTCCATCAGCGCCAGCACTCTCCTCACCTCCGGAATCTTTACAAAGAACTTTTCCTCCCCCGGGTAAGTTCGTACGTAGTTTTCAAAATAATTCCTGTGGTACGGACGATCTTTCCGGTGGGGTGGAAACCGTCCACATACGCACTTCTCTGATTTCCCCGATGTACCAAGAAGATTTTCTCTATTCTATGATAATAGAATTGTTATCTGCCTTCTTCAATAATATCCAACATTTCTCTTGGGGTAACGACATATGTTCTCATTGGAAAATGCTTTATATTTCCAGTCACAAGATAGGCCTCTTCTTCTTTGCGCTTTTCCATCAGGACTGCATAAAAAACAACATCCTTTGGATCTGGTATCTCATCATCAATCAATCCATAATCTGAATAGACAGCGCGTTTTTTTAATTCATCCATAAGTACCTTTACAGCGTTCTTGTCGAAACGAAATTTCGGACGATGCAAAACCTCCTCATACTCAGTGATAATCTCTTCATTGAGAATAGGGATGATATCACCATAGAGTGCCTCCGCAGCGACCTGACCGGGTACCGAGCCGGTTTTCAGCATGGCAGATACAAGAACATTGGTGTCAAGAACTGCATAGTATCTCATTTACCGACCACCTGACGCTCACGTCTGGATGCTTCAATCTCGGCATTAATTTCATCCAGTGTCATATCGGATACACCATTTTTTTCTGAGGCTTCACTGATCTCCACCATAGCACGATACCCTCGGTCTGCACTGTAAGGAATTTTCGGAATCGTCATCCTAAATGGGATACCGTTTTCCATGACCGCACGTTTCAGGAACATCCTAATGGCAGTGGAAGTATCGATTCCCAAACGCTCAAAGACCTGCGCAGCCTCGTCCTTCAAAGAATCCTCAACACGAACCTGTAATAATGAAGTAGACATGATAACACCTCCTCTTTCTTTGTAAGACAATTATATTACAATGTCAGTCAAAAAGCAATTAATAACCTTGTCTTGATCTCGAATTTATCAACCAGATTGTCCTCATCCGTAAAGAGCCCCATTTTGAATGTCATTCCGCCGATGTCTACTCCAAACACATACTTTGTACTCATATTATGATTCCGCTCCATTCCTGACGCATCCGGTCTTCTACTCAAACGGAACCGCCTGTCCGGTCTTCGCGGACTCCCGGATGGCTTCCATCAGCGCCAGCACTCTCCTTACCTCCGGGATCTTTACAAGAAATTCTTCCTCTCCCCGGTAAGCGCGGACATAATTTTCAAAATAATTCCTGTGGTTTGTGGTGACCTCAGGCAGTTCCTCCGTCACGATCAGCCCTTCCCGCGGATTGCCGAAAGACCTTGTAGGCCCTGCTGCCGTCATGGTACGGGAGCCGCCTACATTCTGCAAGAGGCCTGTGGTGCGGACGATCTTTCCGGTGGGATGGAAGCCGTCCACATACGCGCTTCCCTGATTTCCGCCGATGAACCAGTGGCGTTCGAACCAGTTTGGCTGATCCTTCAGATAATAGGTTCCCAGTTCGATCTCCGCCTGTACGCCATTTTCAAACCGGAGTTGGATGTTGAAAAAGTCATCTACCTCAAAATTGATCACATTTTTCACGGTCGCGTATACGGAAGTGATCTTGGAATCGATCATCCACAGCACCTGGTCGATCAGATGTACGCCCCAGTCGAACAGCATGCCCCCGCCCTCTGAAATGTAGACATGCCAGTCGTGCATATTTCCGTTGAAGCCGTAGAGCTGGTTTTTGATGGTATACACGTCTCCCAGCGTGCGCTGGTCATAAATTTCCTTGATGGTGCGGAAATCCGGGTCAAAACGTCTCTGGTGATGGATGGTGAATTTTACGCCGCATTCGCTGACGACTTTTACCATCTCATCCAGTTCCGCTACGGACATTGCGGCCGGTTTCTCACAGATGATATCCTTTCCTGCTTTTGCCGCCTTAGTCACCAGATCCAGATGCTGGTTATTGTTTGCCACGATCAGCACCACCTGAATCTCCGGATTCGCAAGTAATTCCTCCACGGACGGATAGCGGAGGATTCCTTCTTTTACATCCTCAAGCTGTGCCAGATCCCGGTCCGTGATCCCCACAACCTGAAATTCATCCATCTGTGTCAGCATCGTCTCATGCTCATGTCCCATAAATCCGTGTCCAATAATTCCTACTTTGATCGGTTCCATCGTATCGTCTCCTTTTTCTATGATTTTTTTCTTTGTGTTTGCTTTTCTTTTGATGATTCTATTTTATAAGAAAATATTGCTTTTTTCTTTTCTCCTTTTATGTATTTTTTTAGTTTTTATCCTTTAATTTCAATCTGATTTCATTTTGTTTCAGAAACCAGATCATTTTGCAAACAAAAAAGCTTCGATATCGATGGATTTATCTGTGCTCAGTGTACTTAGGTATGGCCGCCCCGCTCTTCTGCCAGAATCATTTCATGAACAGGGGAAAGAATCAGGGATATCCTTGCCCCGATATATCGTTCATAAAACGTTTTCTGCAATCGGCTGATATATGGGGTTTCTTCTATAAGATTCCGTATTTTCTCCAAATCCAGCCTGCCATAAATCCTCATAACCGCTGCATTGCAGTAAGCGAATTCCGCTTTCATCAGGAAAT
>CATLCV010000317.1 GCA_949893755.1 uncultured Lachnospiraceae bacterium
GTTATATACTGCGGTATAATCCACACCTCGGTATGTGGTTACCGCAACTAACGCGCAATCCCGTCCTTCTGCAATACCATGCTCAAGATAATGAAGATAGTATTTTTTCAGGTCATCTCCGAATGCTGCTCTAAGGTCGCTGTAGTTACTCCTATAAGCATGTACGTTAAAGTCTGCATTGCCTGATCTTCCTTCTTCCATACCATGCCTTACAAAATGAGCCAGTGCTTTCTCCGGATCATTTCCAAATGCTAGTTTAATATCCGGATACTTTTCAATATAATAATTAAAATTATATACTGGCTTATATTCTACGCCACGGTATTTTGTCACGCCTTCAATTTTACTTTCCGAATCTACAGATGAATTATCATCTGTCGCAGTTCTTCCCTCTTTCTTACCATATTCGATATAATGTATGTAGTATGATTTCAAAGAAGATCCGAAAGCCTTCTGTAAATCAATATACCTATTTTTGTAGCTTGCTACGTTGAAAGTACCTTTCGCCTGCCTTCCTTCCGACATACCGTATACTACAAAATGCTCCAGTGCTCCAATCCGATTATTTCCAAATGCAGCTTTTAAATCCGGGTAGTGCTCTATGTAGTAATCGAAATCATAGACATCCCCATAGTTCACTCCATCAAAGATTGCATCCGCATCTACATTAGGCTTCGTGCTGGAATCCTGCTCTTCCTTTGCATTTCTGCCTTCTGCCTTGCCATAATTGATATAGTGCATGTAATATTTTTCATAGTCAGTCCCAAATGCATTCCTGAGATCCGGATATCGATTCCGATAAGCAATGACATTGAACTCTGCGCTTGCCTGATGGCCTTTTTTCATACCAGAATTAATAAAATACTCCAAAGCCTTTTCCTTGGTAGAAATATCTATCTTATTCTCCTCGAAAAATTCTCCATAATTGTCCTTATAATAATCATAATTGAATACGGCACTATAATTTGTAGCCTTTGTAGCACAATATTTCAGAATTCCTCTCGCATCCGCTTCTCCAAGTAGCTTTAGATTCTCTGGTTTGCTCAGATTCGCCGCATCGTTTGGATTTGATAAAAATGCATGCTCTACAATAATACCTGGAAAACCATTTCTCTTGCTATTCCGAATGACACTATAATAATCCGAAGGCTTACCATCATCATATTGGCATCCATACAAATCATCTTTATCATAACTTGAATCTTTAGTTTTCACACCACGATCAACCAAGCCGAGCTTCACTAATTCATCTAAAATATTCTGAGCTACTTCCTTGCCATCTTGGTGAATATCTGAACTAGAAACTTCCTCATATCCTCCATTTGCATTTGGTACTCTAATATTTCCTCCATTTGCATTCGGATAATATACTTCAGCTCCCTTTGCCGTTTCTGTAGTAGCAGAATTCATATGGATACTCACAAATAAGGTTGCTCCATACCTCTTTGCAATACTTACTCTCTCTTGCAACCCTGGATTCGCCTTGTTATCCGTTCGGGTCATCTCTACTTTTATGCTGGAATCTTGAGACTCCAATGCTTGTTTACAGTATTTGGCAACTTCTAAATTTATGTCTCTTTCTATCAATCCGTACTCTTTTTTGCTACTTCCTTCATCATCGCCGCCATGCCCCGGATCAAGAACAATTACCATCGTTTTGGGCGTATTCGTATACGCCTTCGGTGCACTGTATGACCCCAATGCCACCGCGCGATCTGTTGCCGCTGTCAATTCTGCACTGACACCCGCACGGCTGTAAGACTGTTCTGTGCTGGAAGAACCTAATGCAACAGCTCCTTCATTCACATTATCCACTGCTTCCTGTGCAGCTTCCTGAATGGTATTTTCAATCTCATACGTCATTTCTGTTGAGATATCATCCGATGTAAGGGCCGTAACCGAAATGCCCGTTTCCTCTGCACAATCGCCTTCTTCTCCGTTGCTTACGGTAAACTGCGCGGACATCCCGACATCCTTGAGATCAATACGCTTTTTATGCCCTTCGGATTCGTATATAAAAGCAGTCACACGATAAGTTCCTGCTTCCTGACTCTCATAGGTCTTTTTAAACTGATAGTAATGCAGTACCTTCTGTGTAAGCGGAATCTCAGTCTGCCTGCCGTCGTCTCCTGTAATGATCAGTTTTACAGATTCCAGCTGTTCTTCGCCTTCTCCGAATGAAAGGATGGCATTTAATTCTCCTGGTGCTTGTATCGCCTGTTCTTCAATAAACAGATTATTAATCAATCCGCCATCTTCATATTCCGGCTCAGCCGGCTCTTCTGCAGGTGTCTCTCCTTCCGGCGTCCCTTCCTCTGCTGCCGGTTCACCTTCCGGATTGGTCTGGTCTCCTCCAGATACCGAATCTCCCACAGCTGCCGGATCATTACCATCTGCTGGTGCCTGCGGCTCTCCCCCTGCCGCCGGGTCATTCTGATCTGCTGTATCATCCGGATCCGTTACCGAATCCACGCTGCCATCAGCATTATCCTGACCGTCTGTTGTGGCTGCCCCGTCGTCTGCAATCGTATCATCTGCAGTCGTAGTTACGACAGGTTCCTGATCTGTCCCATCCCCTTCTTCCGCAAATACACGGAAGCCTGTAGAGGGACTCATCAGGATAGCAAACGCAAGCAGCCATGCTACAAGTTTCTTGCTTTTCCCTTTCTTCATAACGTCCACCTCATATTTTTATGTATTTGTACAAGCATCGTTCATATTATACATCAATCCCCCCTTACTTTCAAGGCAGAAATTTCCTATTGTTCGACAAAACCCTCTTTTGTAAACTATTTTGTTTCCGAAAACCGACAGTTTTTAAGATTGCAATCTCCCCTAAATATAGGTATTTATTTCCTGTTTTCACACATTATCTTGTGGTATTTTTCTTTCTAAATATATTTCTTAAAAAAGAATAAATTTTTTCTTACCCGGAAAATCATTACAATTGATTCAATTATTTTACGTTTTTTTTACAAAATGTTATGTTTTTTTTATTTTTAACAGTTCTTCATGGAACAGCACATCTAATTCATTCGCATACTGATCCTCTGACACTGGCAGGCTTTTTTGTATTCAATAAAGCGGAAACAGGGAACCCGCCGAAGATCTCTCCGCGCAGATTCCCTGTATATTCCTCAAATATCGTAACTCGTAACCGTTCAGAACAGCCGTCCCCACGGCTCCTGCTTCACAAGTACCAGACTTAAAACAGCTTTTCCGGATACACCCCATCCTCAACCAGCTTCCGGACCGAAGCGGCCACACTTTCCTTATCTTCCTTATATGTCACTCCAAACCACTGATCCGAAGACTGCAGCACCTTTACGGTCACCCTGCCTTCCTCCAGCAGTCCCCCAATAATTGTGGGAAGCAGATATTCTGCTTTTGGCTCCCCGTCCTCCAGCTTGTCCAGGAACTCTAAAAAGCCGGATTCCAGAATAGAGAAGAATCCTGGCTGCATCCCCCACATATTCATGGAAACCAGGCAGTCCGCATCCAGAGTCCTGTCCCCGTCTTCACTGCGCACAACGGCACCGCCTTCCGTTTTTTCGATATTCCTTGTCTCTACGACCTTCTCCAGCATGCCGTCCGGACCTGCCTGACACAATCCGCGGGTCACGGCTCCATTTTCGCTGAGGGTATTTTTCAGGATAAAGCCCACCATACAGAGCTCCCGTTCGGAATGCTCCGAATTGCGGGTCAGGTAGCTGTACGCTTCCTTATAAGCCTGTTTTCCATAAAAATCATCCGCATTGATCACCAGGAACGGACTGTCCACCGCATCCCTGCAGCAGAGGATTGCCTGCCCTGTCCCCCAGGGCTTTGTCCTTCCTGCAAAGCGCTCCCTGTGTACTGACGGAATGTCTTCCACCTCCTGGTACACATAGGCCACATCCGCGATCTGCTCAATCTTTTTTCCGACAGCCTCTCTGAAATCTGCCTCGATATCGCGTCGGATCACAAATACTACCTTGTCAAATCCAGCCTCCACGGCATCATAGATGGAATACTCCATAATGATCTCCCGGTTTGGGCCGACAGGTTCCAGCTGCTTGATTCCCCCTCCGAAGCGGCTTCCCAGTCCGGCCGCCATTACCACCAACGCTGCCCTGCTCATATCAAATTCCTCCTTACTCGCCAAGACCATCCTTCACAATCTGGACCATCTCTTTTAATGCATCATCCTCGTCTTCCCCGTCACAGACTATGGTAATCTCATCCCCGCTCTTGATGCATGCCCCAAGGACGCTGAGCACACTTTTCGCATTGGCGGAAACCATGCCGGGTCTGGCTGTCTTCTCGATGGTGATCTTGCAGCCAAACTGCATCGCCGTCTTGCAGAACAGCCCCGCCGGCCTCAGATGAAGG
>CATLCV010000318.1 GCA_949893755.1 uncultured Lachnospiraceae bacterium
AGATACTTCCGCATTTGCCGGCGCGCCTCCTCCCGGGCATTCTCGACCGCCTGTTCCGACGCCGCTGATTTTTTCAGATATTTCAGTTCGATCAGATAGTTGAACCGCACCTGATTTTTTTCTCCCCGGATATCCAGTAAGGCGATATCCGGCCGCAGTCCGCCTGACTCATACTCGGACTTCACCAGATATACATTCTGTTCACTCAGGCAGGAAAGGACAACTGTTTTCAACCGATGCTCATCAAATGCTTTAAAGTCCTCGTTGCTGTGTATATGCAGGATCCGCTCGATCAAACGGTTCAGTTCCGTAAAATCATCCTGATACGCGATCAGGCGGATGGCATCCCGCTTTTCCGTTTTCTCCAATCTCAGATAATCCGCATAGTATTTATAATATACATCCCGGATCACGGCATTCGGCGTTTCCAGCACCACATCATAGACCGCCCCCGTTTCCTTAATTGTCAGCAGCCCCATATAAAACAGCATCGATAAAAATTCATCTCTGCCGAAGCTATCGGGAAACATGGTAAAATCCGTGACAATATCCGATTCTGCCGGCTTTCCTTCTATTATATTGCGCAGGATCTCCGTCCGGCTGTCCGCGTCCCGGTACAGCCCGAACATACTGGTCAGCTTGCCGTAATCGCTCTTGATATTCGCATCCGCCATCTGGCGTACTTCCCCCAACGCCGTATACTCGTCCAGAAAATACATCACCAGATTACTGTTCAGGATCCGCTCTGCCTGCTTCGGGTCATGGCAGAATACATATCCGTTGTAATACGCAGTCAGCCGGTTCAGGACAGCATCCGAATCCACGATTCCCAGCTCGCCCAGAACTTTTCTCGTCTCCGCTTCCGTAAATCCGGCCATCGCGTTTACCCTTGGATTCATGGAAATATTCTTGGCAATATTGAACCCGCTGGTCAGGCTGTCCAGAGTCATGCTGGTCACTCCTGTGATAAACATGCGGTCCACGCACCCGGTTCCCGTATGTGCCTTAAGGACCTCGTAAAACCTCCGCACAAATCCGTCCCTTCCTGTTACGGAATGGAAGAACTCCTGATTTTCAACGATATTTGTAGAAAAATGATCATATTCATCAATCAGGATATAGAGTTTTTTTCCTTCCGAGTAAAAATCAGACAGAAAATCATTCAGCAGCATGGCAGAATCCGCCGTATCATTTTCCATGATCTGCAGATCCTCGCCGTAATATTTGATAAAATTCCGGATTGCCGCATGAACCTTCGCGTAAAATGCCTTCTGCAGATGTTCTTCACTGCTCCCATCCAGACCGGAAAATTCAAACCGCAGGACATAATACTGATTCGCAAGCGCCGTCCGATGCTCCCCGATATAGGTGCCTCCAAATAGCTGCTGAAATTCTGCCGCGCTGTTCCTGTCGTAATAATAATGCAGCATGGACACAAACAAGGATTTCCCGAATCTGCGCGGCCGCAGGAAAATAAGGTATCTGCTGTTCATACCTTCCAGTGCTTCGATATATTCCGTTTTATCCACGTAAATATAATTTCCGGTTCTGATCTCTTTGTAGTTGCTGAAACCGTAGGGGATTTTGTATGGGTTCATTCTCTCACCTGCCCTGAAAATAATAGCACAGCCCTCTGCGTTTTCTTTCAGTATAGCATTTGTACTCCTTACATTCAATTGGTTTCGGAAAAATACAGAAAACCTGCCACTGGCAGCCTTTCTGCATACGATGGTATCAAAGAATGCCGTTATACGCCACACCTTGATGATGTGCAGCATATAACGGCATCCTCTTCCTATAATTTTCCTATTTACCGGGCACTCATTCTATCCCTTGATTCTCCTATTTAACGGGCACCCATTCTATCCCTTGCCCTATTTAATGGGCACCCATTCTATCCTCTGATTCTCGTATTTACTGAGCATCCGCCACATCCTGCACGCCTTTCAGCTCTTCTGCCGGATCACTGCCTGCCGCCACGTTCTGCATTGCAACCTGGATTGCCTTTTCCAATTCGCTGTTGGAAAGCTTTCTGTTCCCTGCCGCCTTCTGAACGTACTCATTGACCTCATCGATGGACTGCTGCTGCAGTTCCCCGTCAACCGTACCTTTGTAGGTGATCTCATTGGATACCGGGGAGCCCTGGAGCTGATTCACCCAGTACTGCTGTCCTTCGCCGTTGGACAGGTATTCGATAAACTTCATGGCCGCTTCCTGTTCCGCGCAGTCCTTGTTCATACAGATCATCACGTCCACACCGGAGGTTCCCAGCATCTCGCCGCTCTCTGCGATGGACGGGAAAGGCGCCATGCCGATGATATCCTTCTTGTTTCCGATCTCAGTCCCTTCAATCTCGTTGTTGGACGGAGAAGTTGGTCCCAAATGCCAGGAGCCTGTCAGGAAGAACATGGCCTTTCTTGCGAAGAAATACTGGTCACGCGCATCCGGATAGGTTGCGACGCCAAGCGCGCCGTCCTCTACGATTCCGTCCGTAAACAGATCCTGCCATGCCTGCATGGTATCTACGAAGCACTGATCCGTCCATTTGCGGCCGCCTTTTTCCGCCTCATAGACTGCTCCGTTTTCAATCTCGTTGGATGCCTGTACAAACCAGTCGGAATTTACCCAGTCGTCTGCCGCTCCGACTGCCACGCATACATAACCTTTTTCCTTTGCCTTCGCAGCCGCGTCTTTCAGCTCCGCGTAGGTGGTCGGAACTTTGTCCACACCGCATTCATCCATGATGGTCTGGTTATACATCAGGGTGGTCATTCCCGCGGTCAGAAGAGGCATACCTGCCAGCGTGCCGCTCTCTGCCGTACACTGCTCTACCGCCGTCTCGCTGATCTTGCCGTCCCATCCGCTCCAGTATTCATCCGCAACCTCTTTCATATCCGCGGAAAACTTCGAATACTGCTCCATCATCGGACCGGTCGTCATTCCAAACAGATCCGGGCCTGTACCGGATGCCATCGCAACCTGCAGCTTCTCGAAGAAATCATCCTGCTCGGTACGGGTATAGTCAATATGGATATTCGGGTTTTCCTCTTCGAATGCCGCGATCATTTCCTCGGACTGGTCTGTCGTCGGAAGCCAGGACCAGAAGATCAGCGTCACGTCTCCGCCTTCCGAACCGCTGTCTCCAGAATCGGCGGAATCCTCCGTTCCGGTGCTTTCTCCGGATGTTTCCTCTTTGGAATCGCTGTCACCATTTCCGCTGCCTGCCACGCAGCCCGCCGCAGAAACCATCATTGCCGCCGCGGTGAATACTGCCAGAAATTTTTTCAAATTTTTCATAACTTTCCTCCTTGTTTTCTGTAATTTTCTATGCAAGTTAAGAATATACTATTTTTTTGCCCTGTTTCACTCTATTTTTTTGCGGTTTCATTTCAATTTTTTGTAATGATCAAGAATGGAAGCAATATGGAAAAAGGATGCTCAGGAACAGTTCCTTAGACAGGTCTGTAATCTGACGGTCCGATTTCCGTATACTGATACTCCGTGATCTTAAGCCCGCGGAACAGGAAACCATTGGACAGCCCCGGCACATCATCTGATACACCGTCCGGCGCGCCGACCGCCTCTCCGTCCTTCACAAGTTCTCCCTCCAGTCTCTCTCCATCCGCGAGGAACCATTCCCGTTCCCCGCGTACCACATGGTACAGCGAAAATTCCGTTTTCTTCCCCTGTACCAGGATGCGGGATGTCTCCCCTGACAGAAGCTCGATCTGGTTCTCCCCGTTCGTGATATCCAATGAAAAAATCTCCGTATAACCGTCCGGGCAGCCTGTCCGCCGAAGAACCAGCCCCGGCCCGGATGCCGCAAGCCCTCCATCATCCGCCGCGCAGGACGACAGCTTTCCAGCGATACAAGCGGCACCGAACAGCTTTCCATCCTCCGCTCCACAGGACGATACCTCATAAAATCTGCCCAGATGCTGCAGTTCCTTCCCCGTCAGCATCACCGTCCTGGTCAGGTCGAAGCTGTGTACCGTAACCTCCGTAAAATAAGGCAGGATTTCCACCGACCCGCTCTCCCGACCTGAAACATATGTAAAATGCATTTCAAATTTTTCATCCAGCACTGCCGTATAATGCTCAAATACCCGGGTCACACGCAGCAGGTGAGGCACGGTCTCATCATACCCAAAGGGACGTTCCTCCACGTTCAAAGCCTTCCCCGCTCCGCCAATCCTTTCCCGGCCGATCACGGTACGGATCCCCCTGACACAGCTGATCGCGGAAATCTGCTGCCGTCCGGTCAAGATCTCAATCTCCAAATAATTATCTTCATCCTGGTATTCCCCAAGGATACTATAGCGTGCGCCGCAGTGGGAAGGCTTTGCAGAGATCCAC
>CATLCV010000319.1 GCA_949893755.1 uncultured Lachnospiraceae bacterium
TATGGTAAACTCATACATGGAATAACTCTTCTGGTGGTTTGTATCTTTCTTAAGTGTAGCAACTTAAAGATACCACAAATCCATACGGAAGGGTTATTTTTTTTACAGAGAACTTTTTACTCTCAAGCTATGGTCAGATTCTAAAAATATAATTATTTCTTTTTCAGGTTCTCAACGCCTTCATCCGTTCCGCCGCCGGCTGATACCCCCAGTCCAGCGCCCTCTTGTAATAGGAACGCGCCTCCTTATTTTTCCCATTTACCTCGAACCAGACGCCCAGATTGTAAGCGGCCTTGAAGGAACCGCTGCCGATCACGCCTTCATGCTCCGGGACTTCTCCGATCTCCAGGCAGCGCCGGTAGGAAAGCTCGATTTCCGGAAGGTAATTGATGTAGCGCTGTACATCGGAAAAAATGGCCTGGGTGTAGAAGGTCCCGCAGGCAAAATGATAATCTGCGTATGGCGCCAGGCGCTTTTTTTCGTTTTCTATGATTTTGAAGCCGGTTTCGTATTTTTTTAATTCGATCAGGTTGTAAATATAGGAGATCACACCGTTGGGCCGATATCCTGTGCCGGAGAAGGGGACGGTCTGATAAAAGCGTTCAAAGTACTGGTCTGCGCGCGCATGATTTTTCATGATCCAGAGTGTACGGGCAGCCTGATACAGGATGTAGGGATCCCTGGGATTGTCCTTGAGTTCTTCCAGAAGGACCTGGAGATTGCGTTCTCCTTTTCCTTCCAGCATATAGCCGTCGTGTTCGAAGACCAGCGGAAGCAATGTGATCGGAAGGCTGCTGACTACCTGTTCGTGCATCCGGCCTTCGAAGCGGGTCCCTTTTGGGATGACCCGGGTGATGCACAGACAGCTTTGGCTAATCTCGCCGTTTGCTTCCTTGTAGCTGTTGTTCAGCTGGATGGCGCCGACGCAGCTTCCTTTTTCGATGAATGTTAACAAATCCTTTTTGGAGCCGGAAATGAGGTATTCATCTGCATCCAGGATCAGGTTCCAGTCGCAGGGAGACTGCTCCAGGGCGTAATTTCTTGCGGCGGCAAAATCGTTGTTCCATTCGTATTTGGAAATGTGTGCGTGGAACTTTTCTGCGATTTCAACTGTATTATCTGTAGAACCGGTGTCGGTGATATAGATTTCATCCACAAGCTTTTGGGCAAGTGAGAGACATTTTTCCAGACTGCGGCTTTCATTTTTTACGATCATTACCAGACCTATTGTTTTCATATTATGTTTTTCCCCTATCTAATTTAACCTTTTCTATTTGTTACAGGTTACGCCTTAATCCGGCTGTAACTGCTATTTTGTTATCCATCAGCCGCCTGCTTTTCCTACAGATTCTTAGCTACTATAACGCTTTAAAACATTTTTCATTATATCATACTTCCGCCCTCTTGTCATAGTTGATTTTTCCATGAAAGGTTCATATAATAAAGAAGGTGTGACAGGTAGAAATCTAGGGTAAAGTGAGGTACATACCATGAAGACTTTGGGTCTTGTGATGATTGTGAAAAATGAGGAGCGCTGTCTGGCGAAGTGCCTCGAGCGGGTGAAGGATCTGGTGGACAAGATCTATATCACGGACACCGGATCTACGGACAGGACGAAGGAGATTGCGGCCTCTTTCGGCGCGGTGATATCGGATTATGTGTGGAACCAGGATTTTTCCGCGGCCAGAAATTTTGCGCTGGATCAGTCGGATTGTGACTGGAATCTGGTTTTGGACGCGGATGAATATTTAATAGAAGGAACACGGAAGGATCTGGAGCCTTTTATGGAAAACATGGAGCATGTGGGGGCGATTCAGCGGAAGGATTTTTATAATGAAGGAACTGTGGACGGAAAGAAGCAGGTCGCCTATATGTATACCTGGGCGGGACGGCTGCTTCCACGGGGAGTCCGTTTTTCGGGAAGGATCCACGAACAAGAAAATTCTGCATTTCCGGCGGATTCGCTGCCGCTGCTGTTCGAGCACGACGGATATCAGCAGGGCGGAAAGGAGGAACGGAATCTTGCGATCCTTCAGGAGGAATTGAAGGAAAAACCGGAGGATCCGTATTTGCTGTTTCAGACGGCCAGGACGCTCCGGGGGATGAAGCGCCATGAAGAGGCGTGCAGATATTTTGCAGAGTTTCATAAAACGGTGCCTTTGCAGGGGGCGGCCTACCGGACCACCGGGCTGATACAATATTTGTACAGCCTGATCGAGATACAGGATTATGACACGGCGCTGGCAATTATCGAAAACGAGCAGGAACGGCTGTGGGATTATGCGGATTTTCATTTTACATGCGGAATCATATTTATGAAGGCAATCCTGGTGGATACGAAGAAGTATATCGACTATCTTCCCATGATCGAGCAGGCTTATCTGAGATGCCTGGAGATCGGGGAGGTGCCTTTGCATCAGGGAATCCATGGATGCGGCTCGTTTAAGGCGGCGCATAATCTGGGAACCTGGTACGAGGTGTCCGGGGATATCCCGAAGGCGCTGGAATGCTACCGGATGGCAGCGGATGAGGGATACCTTCCCTCCGTCAGCCGGATCCGTGAGCTGGAACCTCTGACGCAGTAAGGAACTGTTATGAAATTAACTTTCGTGGCAATTCGTATGCACCGCCGCACCATCGAAGATCTGTCTTGCAGATGGAAAATCAGGCAGGTCATTGGGCAATGCTGTACCAGTTTAGACAGCGAGTCTGACATATAACCTATATAGTTCTAAATCAGGTATTTTTGAATACCGCCTCTTTGTTTTATACTCAAAAAGAGAATAATTTACAAGGAGGTAACAGGCATGACGAACAAAGTATACGGTTACATCAGAGTTTCTACGAGAGAGCAGAATATTGAACGGCAGTTAATCTCCCTCATTGAAGCCGGTATCGATCAAAAAAGCATCTATATCGATAAGCAGAGCGGAAAAGATTTTCGCCGGCCTGCTTACAAGAAGATGATGCGCAAGGTCCGGGAGGGAGATCTGATCGTTGTGAAAAGCATCGACCGGCTCGGACGGAATTATCAGGACATCATGGAACAGTGGCGGATCATTACGAAGGAAAAGGGAGCAGATATCTGCATTCAGGACATGCCGCTGCTGGATACGACGAAAACAAAGGACCTGCTGGGGACTTTTATCAGCGACGTCGTGCTCCAGCTGCTGTCGTTTGTCGCGGAAAATGAGAGAGACAATATCCGTCAGCGCCAGGCGGAGGGAATTGCGGCGGCAAAAGCGCGGGGCGTCCAGTTTGGCAAACCCATGATCCCCATGCCGGAAAATTTTCCGGAATTGTATGAGGAGTGGGAGGCGAACCGGATTACCATCGGAGAACTGGCGGAGCTTTGTAATATGGGAAGGAGTACGATGTATAAACGAATCGGAGAATATAAAGAGAGATTGTGTCAGGAGGAGGGAAACAGAAGATGAGAATTGTTTTATTTTATACGGAAGTGGAGTCGTTTAACTTTTTTTCAAATGTGCTTTCCGAGGAGCTGCGGAAAAGGGGACACGAAACATTTATTCTGGATCTGCTCAATCCTCCTGGAGAAAATGCGCATTCCTATGTCAATTTTTCACAATTTGCTTCAAAAAAGGTGGATGCGGCAGTCAGCTTTGACGGGCTGGGAATCAAGGACGATCTGCTGATCGGGATCTGGAATGCGTATCAGACGGTTGTGGTGGACATTTTTATGGATCCGCCGCTTCGGTTTCATACGGCCATGGAAAAGCATCCGCAGAATTATCTGATGTTCTGCTGTGATTGGGATCATGTGGAATATGTGAAAAAATATTTTGGGCAGTGTGTTCCTTATGTCGGATTTATGCCTCATGTGGGAGTGATGCCGGATCCGAATATCCCGGTGATCCCGTATGCCGAAAAGAAATATGATGTGCTTTTTTCGGGAACCTATTATTCTCCCGAGAACCGGCTTGCCCAGGTGGAGGAAATGGCCGAAAAGGGAACGGCGGTCTATGACTTTTATCAGATCTTGTATGAATGTCTGGTGGAAGACAGCAGGCTTACGATCGAACAGGGAGCCTTCCGGACGGTGGAACGGATGGGGCTTTCGGTTGACCAGAATATGATGAAAAGCCTGATGCGCTGCGCGGAGCCGGTGGACTGGGCGATCCGTATGTACCAGCGCGGCCGTGTGGTGGAAGAGCTGGCAAAATCCGGGGTGGAGCTTCATTTGCTGGGCAGGGGCTGGGAGAATCACTGTTCCGCAGATTATCCCAATGTGCACCGGATCGACGACCGGATCCCCTACGCGGATACGCTGGCGTATATGGCGGAT
>CATLCV010000320.1 GCA_949893755.1 uncultured Lachnospiraceae bacterium
ACTTTCTTCCGCTCATATTAAGATAGAAATCATAACTTTGCAGAAGCTTCTGCTTTTCCGTCAAATGCGTAATCATATCAAAGATTGCCAGTCCAAGATTGGATTTACCGCAGCTGTTAATACCGTGGATGATCCCTTTGGTCACACAGCCATTCTCGATCATCTCTGAATTGAAGCTATAATTGCTCGGTGAACCCGTATTTAATGTGATCTTATCCTTAAAGCCTTTGAAGTTTTCTACACTGAATTTCCTTAGCATGATAATCACCTTCCATATTTTTTATCTATTATATGATTATCTGCAAAATTTTTCAAGTTATACTGTACTTTTTTTACGGTTTATCTGTATAATAGTTACTATGAACATTTGGTCATTGTACAAGCTAATTTAAAAAAATGAATTTCCCTGCACCCAAACGGCACACTTCTCCGTCTAATATGTAGAAAGCAACAAAACAAAGGAATCGAGGTGAACACGTTTGAACATGCTGTTGATAAAAAGAGCGCAGAAACACGATACGGATGCATTTATCCAACTGATCGAGGAGTACAAGACCGCGCTCTACAAGGTAGCCAAGACCTATTTAAAAAATGAAGAGGACGTTGCGGATGTCTTACAGGACACGATTCTTTCCGCCTATGAACACATCGGAGAGCTGAAAACCGTTTCCTATTTTAAGACATGGCTTACCCGGATCCTGATCAATCACTGCACCGATGTGGTCCGTCAGCAGAAACGGGTCGTTTCCATGGAGCAGGCCGAAGAGCAGACCGGAACATTTCTGGAAAGCGACTATGAATTTTATGAGCTGATCCGGGAGCTTCCGGAGAAAGACCGAACCATATTCCTTCTATACTATGGGGAATGCTTCAACGTGCGTGAGATCGCGGAGCTCCTGGGATGGAATGAAAATACGGTAAAGAGCAGGCTCCAGAGGGGCCGGAAAAAGCTGGAACAGGTTTTATCATGTTAAACAGATTTTAAGGAGGACAGACTATGGGATTTTCAGAAAAAGAAATGAAAGAGATTTTAAGCCAGGATATCCAGGTATCGGATACGGTTAACAAAAGGATCCAGGACACTTACAAAATGCTGCGGGCAGAACAGAAACGCAGCCAGCGCCCGCCCCGCCGCCGGAGATTTTCCTATGCCGCGGCCACCATTGCAGTGGCCGCCTGCCTTACAGTGCCGGGAGCCGTCTATGCGGCCGCGAATCTGGATTTCTTTGACGCCATGTTCGGGAACAGCACGAAAAAATCAACGCCTGTGATCGAGACAGAGGTCGATACCGGAAAAACGAATGAGGATGGAACTCCAAAGATGGCCGATGTCACCATCCCTTCCAGGGAATTTGTTTCCGTGGATCCGCAGCAGGCACAGGACCTGACCGGAGGCGGGTGCATCAGCGAGCCGATCGTAAAGAAGCTGGGCGACCATACCCTGACCGTCGAAAATATGGTCTATGACAAGAACGGAGCTGTCATTACATTTACACTGGAACGCTCAGGCGGCGTTACCATGCTGATCGGGGATGCTGACACCAATGTACGGAAGGGCGCCTATTTTGCAGAGGACAGAAACTACGGCTTCTCCTTCGGGACCACCGGTGACATCTTCGGCGGCAGCAATATTTACGTGGATACGGAAAAAAGCACAGCGGACAAGATGTGCTGCACTGCTTATCTTCTTTGGAGCAATCAGCTTCCGGACGGAGTGTTCCCGATGCTTTCCATTGCGAAGTATCCGGGTTCTCTGAAAGAGGTGTCGGTCAAGAAAGACGAATGGACGGAAGAAGAATGGAGCCAGAAAATGGAGGAGTTCTATGCCAAAACTGAGATGGAAGAGATCGTGCTGACCGATCAGCCTGCGATTCCGGTCCAGAAGCTGGAAGGCTATATCACCTATTCCCCGATTTCCCTCGGTGTGGATCTGTCGAAGGGACTCGGCCTGTCGGAGGCAGATGCCTATGATCCTGTAAACCTCTCTCACCTGGAGATCCGTTTTCAGGACGGCAGCAACTATGTGATCAGCGACGCGGAAAACCATATCGAAAACAGCGGCTATGTACTGGGAGGCGTGGGCGATCCGCAAACCTGGTATATGACGGCTTTCAACCGTATTGTAGATATCAATGAGATCCAGGAGATTGTTATAAATGATGAGACATTTCCAGTAAAGTAAAGGACAGTGCAGCGATTTAGAAGGGCATCAAACATCCCCTGCCTGGGATTCTGTTCAGGCAGGGGATGTAGTTTTTTCTTCTCTTTATATTGTTTTCCGTCAGTAATCAGTCTTTCTCAATGGTCCGCAGAATTTTCATACCTTTATTTTGGAAATAAGAGCTTCCTGCAGGATCTGAGAAAAATTCAAATCCATTGCTATCGCCGCTTCATTTAGCCATTCCGGTATACTTAGCGTTTTCTTGACCGCCCGGGAACTTGTGCGTTTTTTATATGCCAGCATATCAAATTCGATCACGGCGAGAAAAGAGTCCTGCTCCGTAATGATTGCGGTTGGATCAGAAGCCGA
This sequence comes from uncultured Lachnospiraceae bacterium, assembly GCA_949893755.1. GTDB lineage: Bacteria > Bacillota > Clostridia > Lachnospirales > Lachnospiraceae > Schaedlerella. The sequence goes on from CATLCV010000320.1 coordinate 2,531, forward strand.
AGGAATCGGCTGACCTTCTTCTTCACGGCAGGACAGTGCAAGCCCCAGGGCTTCAACAGCCATTTCATATGCTTCGGCCATATCTTCACCCTGCGTAAGACATTCCGGCAGATCCGGAAATGATATCCAAAACCCGCCTTCTTCTGCTTTATGAAATAATGCCGGATAAAATACTTTATTCACCATAATGCCTCCGTTCAGCGGGACTATCTCAGCCCTGCCTGCTTTAATATTGCCTGTTCAAGTCCTTTTTTCAGGCTTTTACTATGATAGGGAACCTCCGTTTGACATCGGGTTTTATCATTTCTCAACTTAACATGAGATCCATTCTGCCCCACCACTTTAAAACCATTCTTTTTAAGATATGTTATCATTTCTCGTGGCGTCATTGGCATTTTTATAGTTCCCCTCTCCTCATTATAAACAGATTGTAACACGTAATATTACGTATGTCAACTTTCAGATTCACAATTCCATTTTATCGTAAAGCTTTTATATTTTAATGATAATCGTTAAATATATATTGACATTCATATATTCATATGGTATTTTAAAAACAGAAAGCTAACGGACTTATCGATGGGTAATTAAAAAATGAAAGGAGTTGATTCTATCATGTTATGGAAAAAGAGAAGTAAAGAAGAACGCGAATATCGGCATTACTCCTGGATCAGGGCGGTTTATTATGTGTATCTCCTGATATCCATTTGGGATTTATTGATTTTCCTGGCTGGCCTGACCTCTATTCTGTCACGTCCGGCATCTGAAACGGTAATCATGGACTCAGGAAGCCACCTGTGGTTTTATATTCTGGATGGATCGTTTGCGCGGTTCCCCAAGGAATTTCTGCCCTTTACGGTGGATACGGCAACCGTCAACGGACAGGTGTTTGCCGCAAGCTTTATTCTTCTGACGCTTGTTTCCGAAAAAGTGCCCTTGCTTTTCATCCTGTGGAAGGGCTATCGGATCCTGCGCATCATGAGACACTCCTATTCCCCGTTTATGCCGGAGATTGCCGGACATATCTGTTGGATTGGAAGGACTGCCCTTTTCATCGGTTTTTTTAAGAAACTCATCTTACAGGGCGGAATGTCCCTCATCATAGACCATGATTTTATGTTCGAAAATCCTATGGAAATTTCATGGATCCTCACGGGGCTGATCCTTTTGCTTGTCAGCGATATTTATAAAAGAGGCTGCGCCCTCCAAAAAGAAGTCGATGAGACATTATAACGGACAGCAGCTTTTTCTGCATCCTGCGGGATGAGAAGAATAAATTTCATGATAGTTCCTATCCTTAGGATCTGTAGAAAAATAACTGATACAGATTGCGCAGGATATTTCTTCGAGTGTACAGGTCAAAAAACGCAGGCGATGTGGGCATCGTCGAGGCTTTTTGACCTGTGCAATCGGAGAAATAGACAAGTCAAGATGTGTCAGTTATTTTCCTACAGATCCTCACGCCGAAAGACGCTGCCTTATAGATTGGAGGTATGATAATGTCAATCATCTTACGATTAGACCGGGTCATGGCCGACCGAAAAATATCCTTGAACGAACTGGCCGCCCGGGTCGGTATTTCGAATGTAAACCTTTCGAATCTGAAAACCGGGAAGGTCAAGGCTGTCCGGTTCTCCACACTGGATAAGATCTGCGATGTGCTGGACTGCCAGCCGGGAGACATACTGGAATATCAGAGGGACGAGTCAAACGAATCCGGATAGCCGGCTGATGGCAAGGGGCCTCCAGTTCGGC
>CATLCV010000321.1 GCA_949893755.1 uncultured Lachnospiraceae bacterium
ATCCGTACGGAAAGAAAAATGGAGGTGTAAGTCTAGATGTTTGTGATTGTGGGACTGGGCAATCCCTCGAGGGAGTATAAAGGAACCAGACATAATGCGGGGTTTGAGGTTATAGATCGGATTTCCGAAAAATATAATATTTCTGTAAATATAAAGAAGCACAGGGCACTGATCGGAAAAGGGATGATCCAGGGAAAGAAGGTGATCCTGGCGAAGCCGCAGACATTTATGAACCTGAGCGGGGAAAGCGTCCGCAGCCTGGTCAATTTTTACCAGGTGGATGTGACGCGGGAACTGGTGGTGGTCTATGACGACGTCAGCCTGGGTACGGGACAGCTTCGGATCCGGGCAAAGGGAAGCGCCGGCGGACACAACGGGATCAAGAATATCATCTCCCAGATCGGAGGGCAGGTTTTCCCCCGCATTAAAGTGGGGGTTGGGGAGAAGCCTCCGAAGATGGAGCTGGCCGATTATGTGCTGGGACATTTTTCAAAGGCAGAGCAGCAATTGATGGAAGAAGGTTATGAGATGGCAGTCTGCGCGGCAGAGACCATCATGGAGGGCAGGATTGAAGCCGCAATGAATGAGTATAATCGAAAAAAGAAGGAAGAATAAGAATCGTGAGAGCTTTATTGGCGCCGCTTCGTGAGCTTGCGGATTATGAAGAGATTATACAGGAACGAAAAAAAGGGGAAGGGCTTCTGCAGATCGCAGGATGCGTGAACTCTCAAAAAACACATCTGATGTATGAATTGGGCGATGGGTATGGATACAGACTCATCGTTTTTTCCAGTGAGGAAAAAGCAAAAAAAGCCTGGGAGGAGTATCGGTTTCTGGATGAAAACGTGTATTTTTATCCGGCCAGGGATCTGCTGTTTTATCATGCGGATATCAAGGGGAAATATCTGCTGAGCCAGCGGATGGAAGTCGTGCGTGCTCTTTTGGAGCATGGCGCCCTGACGGAGGACGAACGGCGCCAGAGAGGGCTTGCCATCATTACCACCATGGATGCCTTTCTGGACGGGCTTCCGTCACGGAAGGAACTGCAGAACCGGCAGATCCACCTGGAGGCCGGGGAGAGCGTAGACTTTCAACGGCTGCAGCAGGATCTGTCAGGCATGGGATATGACCGGGAGGCCGAGATCGACAGTCCGGGGCAGTTTGCCGTGCGGGGCGGGATCCTGGACATTTACCCCCTGACGGAGGAGGTTCCGGTGCGTCTGGAGCTGTGGGGGGATGTGATCGATTCGATCCGTGCCTTTGATGTGGAAAGCCAGCGTTCCATTGAGAATCTGGACTCTGTGGAGATCTATCCGGCATCAGAGCTTGTGGGGGATTCCCGGGACATGGTATCCTTTCTGGATTATTTTCCGGGGGAGGAAGTGATCCTCCTGCTGGACGAACCTGTCCGTCTTCTGGAACGGGCGGAAGGGGCGGAGCAGGAATACCAGGAGAGCCTGAGGAACCGGGAAAAGGCCGGGATGGAGCAGGAGGCCGCGAATCTGAAGATCTTTTCCTCCAAAGAGGTTGTAGAACGGATGAACCACCTTTCCGGGATCGGCTTTACAACGCTGGAATCCCGGTGCGGCAGCTTCCTGGTCCGTAAGACCTACCGGATCCAGAGCAAGGGCGTGAATCCGTACAATAACAGCTTTGAGATGCTGACAAGGGATTTGAAAAGGCTGAAGCGCAGCGGTTACCGGGTGGTGCTGCTGTCCGGGTCGCGCACCAGGGCCAGGCGTCTTGCAGAGGATCTGAGGGATTATGACCTGAGCAGCTTTTACAGCGAGAACCTGGAGCGGGAGGTTCAGCCGGGAGAGATCCTGGCAGCGTACGGGCATGTGGAGGAAGGGTATGAGTACCCCCTTTTGAAATTTACGGTCATTTCAGAGACCGATATCTTCGGACGGCAGAAGAAGAAAAAGAGGCGGAAGACTTACGAGGGGCAGAAGATTCAGGACTTTACTGAGTTAAAGCCCGGGGATTATGTGGTGCATGAGAACCACGGGCTGGGCATTTACCACGGGATCGAGAAGATCCAGGTGGAGAAGGTGACCAAGGATTATATGAAGATCGCCTATGCCGAGGGAGGCGTCCTGTATATCCCGGCAACCCAGCTCAACCTGATCCAGAAGTATGCCGGTGCGGACGGAGCAAAGCCGAAGCTGAACAAGCTGGGCACCAGCCAGTGGGTGAAGACGAAGAAGCAGGTCCGTTCCGCGGTCCAGATCATCGCAAAGGATCTGGTAAAGCTCTATGCGGCGAGGCAGGAGGCGGACGGCTATATCTACGGGGCAGATACAGTGTGGCAGAAGGAATTTGAGGAGATGTTTCCTTTCGAGGAGACGGAGGATCAGATCCAGGCCATCGAGGATACCAAAAAGGACATGGAAAGTCCGAAGATCATGGACCGGCTGGTCTGCGGGGACGTGGGCTACGGCAAGACGGAGATTGCCATCCGGGCCGCGTTTAAGGCCGTCCAGGAGAGCCGTCAGGTGGTCTATCTGGTGCCGACCACGATCCTGGCCCAGCAGCATTACAATACCTTTGTACAGAGAATGAAGGACTTTCCGGTGCGGGTGGATCTGCTGTGCAGGTTCCGGACTCCGGCAGAGCAGAAAAAGACGGTGGAGGATCTGAAAAAGGGGCTGGTGGATATCGTCATCGGCACTCACCGGGTTCTGTCCAGGGATGTGGGCTTTAAGGACTTGGGACTCCTGGTCATTGATGAGGAGCAGCGGTTCGGCGTGACCCACAAGGAGAAGATCAAGCAGCTCCGGGAGAGCGTGGATGTATTGACCCTGACGGCCACTCCCATCCCCCGGACGCTCCATATGAGCCTGATCGGGATCCGGGATATGAGTGTGCTCGAGGAGGCGCCCATGGACCGGATGCCGATCCAGACCTATGTGATGGAATACAATGACGAGATGGTACGGGAAGCCATGGAACGGGAGCTCTCCAGAGGCGGACAGGTCTATTATGTGCACAACCGCGTCAATGACATCGCGGATGTGGCGGCCCACGTTCAAAAGCTGGTGCCGGAGGCAGCGGTGACCTTTGCCCATGGACAGATGAATGAGCGGCAGCTGGAAAACATCATGTACGATTTTATCAACGGGGACATTGACGTGCTGGTGTCCACTACGATCATCGAGACCGGGCTGGACATCCCCAATGCCAATACGATGATCATCCGCGACGCAGACCGGTTCGGGCTTTCCCAGCTCTACCAGCTCCGGGGACGGGTGGGGCGTTCCAACCGGATGGCTTACGCGTTTTTGCTGTACCGGAAGGATAAGCTTTTGCAGGAGGTGGCGGAGAAGCGTCTGGCCGCCATCCGGGAGTTTACGGACCTGGGCTCGGGCTTTAAGATCGCCATGCGGGACCTGGAGATCCGCGGCGCGGGAAACCTTCTGGGGGCGGAGCAGCACGGGCATATGGAATCGGTGGGATACGACCTGTACTGCAAGATGCTCAACGAGGCGGTGAAGCAGGAAAAAGGGGAGCTGGACATGGAGATCTTCGGCACCTCGGTGGACCTGAATGTGGATGCCTATATTCCGGATTCCTATATATCCAACGAATATCAGAAGCTGGATATCTACAAGCGGATCGCTGCCGTGGAAAATGATGAGGAAATGGAAAACATGGTGGATGAGCTGATCGACCGCTTCGGAGATATCCCGAAAAAGGTCATGCAGCTTCTGCAGATCGCGCTTTTGAAATCACTGGCCCACTCGGCTTATGTGACCAGTGTGGAGGAAAAGGGCGGCGAATTGAAGCTTTTGATGTATGAAAGGGCGAAGGTGCAGCCTGCAAAAATTCCGGAGCTGATCACAGAATGGCGCGGAAATCTGGTGTTCAAGGCAGAGAATCCGCCTTATTTTATCTACCGGAAGCGGAATCGATCGGGAAAAGAGAAGGATGAAGATATCCTGGAACTTGTGAAAAACCTGTTAAATGCAATAAAGGGCTTGTTAGAATAGGAAAAACGGATTATAATCATATGTGGTATGGAAGCATATCCATGCCGGGGAAGGCAGATGCCCTTCGATGAGATGCCGCCGAACCTGCGGTGCGGAGGCCATAGATTATTATACCAGGAGGATAACATGAAGTTGTTGAAAAGAAGATGTGTAGCAGCGGCAGCGGCAGGAACGCTTGCGGCCGGTTTACTGATGGGCTGCGGTTCGTCTGACGTGAATCATGACGAGGTGGTGGCAACGATCGGGGATTCCGAGGTTTCCTACGGAGTCGCGAATTTTTATTCCAGGATGATG
>CATLCV010000322.1 GCA_949893755.1 uncultured Lachnospiraceae bacterium
TGGCAGAGATGGCATATTTCTCTCAGCAGCTGGCTGCGGGATTATGTCTATATCCCGCTGGGAGGGAACCGAAAGGGAAAAGGGCGTAAGTACCTGAATCTGGCAGTAACCTTTCTGGCAAGCGGTGTCTGGCATGGGGCTGGTTTAACGTATCTGTTGTGGGGAGCCATTCACGGCTGCTGTCAGATTATGGGGGAGTGTCTGGACGGTCCAAAAGAAAAGATATATGCCCGTCTGAACATCCGCCCGGATGGGAAAGGAAAGCGTATCATAAAACAGACGGGGACATTTTTGCTCGTCAGCCTTGCGTGGATCATTTTCAGAGCCGGTACGGCGGGCACAGGGATCAGCATGATTGTACATATGTTTTCGGATTTTAATCCATGGATATTTTTTAATGACAGGATATTTACGATCGGGCTTTCGTGGAAGGAAATGCTGGTACTCTTATTTGCGGTCTTACTTCTGCTTGCCGTAGAGAGAAAACAGGAGGAGGGAATCCGGATTTCTGAATGTATCGGCAGGCAGAAGCTTCCGGTCAGATGGCTGGTCTGCATGGCGGGAATCTGTGCGGTGATGATTTTTGGGACATATGGATATGGATTTGAGGCACAGGATTTTATATATGGAGGATTTTGAGAGTGAAGCACAAAAGATATCTGTGTAACATGTTTGCTTTTGGCATGGCGGCCTGTCTGGTGGCGTTGACAGTCAACCGGATTCTGATTCCCAAATGCTATTATGATGACAGTTGGCCGACTACCTCCACTTATCAGGGATTTTATCAGATGGAGAAGGACTCCGTGGATGTTCTGTTTCTGGGGAGCAGTTGTGCGGCGGCCGGATTGAACCCGCAGGAGTTCTATGACAGCTATGGTATCAGAAGCTATAATCTCGGATGCGAAGGACAGAGCCTTCTGACGAGCTATTACTGGCTGGAAGAAGCTCTGAGGTTCCAGTCGCCAAAGGTGGTGGTGCTGGAAGTCTTTTTTACATTCCTGTATAACAGGGACGAACCGCTTAATACTGCCGAGAGCAGTACAAGAAAAGCGTTTGACTATATGCGCTGGTCGCCTGTAAAATGGGAAGCCGTGCACGACATTTGTAACTATGATAAGAAGCAGACTCTGAGCAGCTATTACTTCCCCAATATCAGATACCATGCCAGATGGAAGGAACTTGAGGAAAATGATTTTATTTCCGGGGAAATGGCAGAGCATTATGAACTGAAGGGGTACGCACCACTTGCCCAAAGGCGGGGAAACGACGGCTATGTGCCGCTCAGTCCGGCAGATTCTAGCGACAGGGTCGGTATGGCGCCGCTGATGAGAGAGTATCTGGACAGGATTGTCATGCTGTGCCGGGAAAACGGGATTTCCCTGATCCTGACAAAAATGCCCGATACAGACTGTAATGTTTCCAAATATAATACCATGTCTGATTATGCACAGGAACAGGGCATTCCTTATTGGGATTTCAATGAGGAATCTTTGTATCGGGCAAGCGGATTTGTACATATGGAAGATATGAACGATGACTGGCATGTAAATCTCTGGGGTGCAAAGAAAATTTCACGCTGTATCGCTGAAAAACTGTATGATGCGTATGGCATCACAGGGATACAGGACAGCCAGTGGGAGGACACGAAAACATATTATGACATGGTCTGCCGGGACTGCGGACTAAAACAGATTACAGATATAGAGCAATATATGGATGCGGTCAGCCGGGAGGATTATACTGTGTTGATTGCGGTCAAAGGGGATGGCATGACTTTTTTGGAAGAAAGCGTTAAAGAGGATTTCAGGCAGATGGGGCTTTTTATGGATTATACAGAGAACAGCAGTTATTTTGCGGTGATCCATGAGGGAAAAATTGAGGAAGGAACTTCAAAAGAAATTCTGGTACACCATGGAAGTATAGGAAACAGACTGACGGATTATGAGATAAAGAGTGCGGGATGGGACAGTACTTATGATGTGTGCGCTTCTATCAAAATAAATGACGAGGAATGGGCGAGAAACGGAAATGGGATCAATGTGGTCATTTATAGAAATGAGAGGAAGCAGGTGGTGGATTCTGTCAGTTACGATGGGGAGTTTAAGAGATAAACTTGGGGAAAACCCGGATATGAATGTATCTTGCATTTTCTGAATAAGAGCGGGGTATTCTGGAGATCAGAATGCTCCTTATTTTGCGTTAAGCCAGAATGGTAATGCCCTATCTTACATTATTCCAGATATATTTGAGTAATTTATTATTATTTGATATCAATTATGGAGGTATGGACAATGAAACTAAAAGAGATTTATTCACAGAAAAAGGCACCGTGTGGGAAATGCCCATACAATTTAGGAATGATTGGGACGCTGGCCAATCCCTGTCCACAGTGTAAGCGGAACGGCTATAAATCCTATGAATGGTTTCAAAAGCAGTTAGCAGGGGAAAAGAAGGATGCGGAATGAGCAGGGGAGGAGAGGTTATGGTAAAGCTTTTCACTTCGGATTATGTATCAAATTATGACAAGGAACAGGGCATTTTATTTGCGTTTGGTGAGGAGCTGGAAAGTGGGACGGATAAGGAGGTATACGCCGTATCATACGCCGCTTCAACGATATATTCTTGTTATAGAATAAAAAGAAAGCGGGGTGAATCACATTGTCCAAGGAGAAAACGCTTGAGGTCGTGCTGGTGATATTAACGGCAATGGTAATGGTGACGAAAGCGATCCAGGCAGGCAGCGTGCTGGACTGCACGGACGAATACGAAGATTAGGGCAGGGAGTTTTCCGCATGGAAGGCTCCCGCTTCTTTTCCCGAAAACAGGAAAAGGAGTATATCGATCAAAAGAAAAGGAGATGGTTTTATGTCAGCAAATGTCGAAACAATGTTTTCCGTAAGGGAGAAACCGTGGCACGGATTAGGTACGATCGTTATGGAGGCACCCACATCCGCAGAAGCACTCCGCCTTGCGGGACTGGACTGGATGGTGGTGCAGGAGCCTGTGTATACGGGCTACAACGAGATGGTGAAAGGGTATAAGGCAAACGTGCGCAGTTCCGACAGGAAGGTGCTGGGCGTGGTATCTGACCGCTATAAGGTAGTGCAGAATACGGATGCGTTCAGTTTTACCGATGAACTTTTGGGCAAGGGTGTCCGATATGAAACAGCAGGTTCTTTACAGGAGGGGAAGAAAGTCTGGCTCCTTGCAAGGCTTCCGCGGGAGTACATCATCGCAGGGGAGCGGATCAGCCCCTATCTGGTGTTCTCCAACACCCATGACGGCTCCGGCTCTGTAAAAGTAGCAGTTACCCCGGTAAGAGTTGCGTGTAATAATACGCTCAACCTTGCACTGGATACCGCAAAGAGGAGCTTTTCCATGATCCACACGGGCAACATCCGCGACAAGATGCAGGAGGCGAAAGATACGCTCTTTATGGCGGAGAAATACATGGATAATCTCGGTATCGAATTTGAGCAGTTACGCAGGCAGAAGATGACGGACGCACAGGTGAAGGAATATATCGGACTGCTCCTGCCGATGGAGGAGGATGCAACGCTGGTCCAGAGCAAGAACATCATCAGGCTCCGCAAGGATATGGAACAGCGGTATTATGACGCTCCCGACCTGCAGAAAGTGGGGAATAATGCGTACCGTTTTATCAACGCGGTGTCCGACTTTGCCACACACAGCAGTCCGTTAAGGAGGACGGCGAATTACAATGAGAACCTGTTTGCCCGCACGGTGGACGGCAACCCGCTGATCGATAAGGCATACCAGCTTGTGAAAGCGGCATAAACAGGAAGAAGTAAGAAGAAGCAGTAACCTTTTGGTCTTAAGGAAAACAGTATATCACGGAAAGAAGGATCAAGGGCGGCTGGACGTTATGCTCCGGCTGTCCTCATTCTTTATTTTAGAAGAACTTACGGCAGCAAAAATATCCGCGGAAAATGTACGGCATTCCCGGAACCGTTGTTGCCGGAGATGATCTTCACAGCATGTCTGGGAAAAGAAAAACGGAGGAGGAACAATCATGTTTGACAAAATATCTTTATCGGGAGTCAGCAACACAGAATGGCTCCGCTTACGGAAATCGGGTATCGGTGGCTCTGATGCGGGAGCGATCTGCGGCGTGAACCCCTACAGCAGCGCCATGAAGGTATTCCGGGATAAGACAAGTGAATCTGTGGAAGAACAGGACAGCGAGGCAGTCCGTATCGGCCATGATCTGG
>CATLCV010000323.1 GCA_949893755.1 uncultured Lachnospiraceae bacterium
CATGGGCCATGACGTCCTCTGTGCTTCCACTGATCTGCAGGCGGTTTCGGTCAATGACTGCACACAAGTTATCCAACTTGTAATGCCCCGCCGCCATAGCGCCTTCCCAGACAGAGCCTTCTGCCAGTTCTCCGTCTCCCATAACGGTGTACACACGATACGGCGCTTTATCCATCTTTCCCGCCAGCGCCATACCGACGCATACCGGAAGCCCGTGTCCCAGAGATCCGGAATTCATCTCAATCCCCGGCAGTTTGTTATTTGGATGCCCGATAAACGGCGATCCGAATTGGCTGAACTTCTCCAGGACCTCCTCCAGGGTAAAGAACCCTTTCTCCGCCAGCACCGCGTAAAGCGACTCCACGGAATGTCCTTTACTCATCACGAACCGGTCTCTGTCCGCCTCATCCATATTGGCCGGGCTGATGTTCATCTGTTTGAAATACAGTGTGACCAGAGTCTCCATCACACTCATGTCCCCACCGATATGTCCCGCCTTTCCCGCCCGGATGATATCAATGGTGTCTTTTCTTAATTGGTACGATACAGCTGTCAGATTTTCCATTTTATCCTTCCTGTTCTTTTTCACAATCAATTGATTTCAATATGTCAAATTTATTTACAGTTACTTTTTATTTATCCAGGCTCTTTAACAGTTCTTTAAAGATTTCCCATACTTTACCGACCGAGCTGATTTTCAGCTCTTCTTTTGGCGTATGGACCCCATGTGTTTCGGTTCCGATTGAAATAATATCCAGCCCTTCGATCCTGGATTTGAACAGGCCCAGCTCCAGGCTCGCCGGCATCACTTCGATATTCGGCTCTTCTTTGGTTGCCGCGCGGTATGCCTCCGCTGCTTTTTTCAGCATATAGGAATCTGGATTATAATCCCATTCCGGAGCGTCGGTCCCGATCTGGTATCCCTTCACCCCGCTTCCTGCAAGCTCCGCGAGAGCAATGATCTGCTTTAACACCTCATGTTTTCTGGATTCCACACCGCTGGTAATCGTAGATACGATTTTCACTTCATCGCTTTCTGTCGTCATAAGCCCGATATTATTAGAACATTCTGAAATTCCTTTGATACGGAAGCTCATACTCATGACCCCATTGGGAATCAAAAGAATGGATTTTGCCAGGGTCTCAACCGTTTTTTTCGCGAATACCTTCTGATATTTTTTCTCATCCGGCACAAACTCCACCAGGATATCCGGATCTGTGATGGAAAATTCATTTTTAATTTCCGCTGTTGTGGCTTCGATCACTTCTTTTACCGCCGAAAGATTCTCGTCCTTTACCGCTAAAATGACTTCTGCCTCCGAAGGGATCACATTATTCTGCACACCGCCGCTGATCGTTGCCGCACGTACTTCTGTCTTTGCCAGGATATTGTTGAGATAACGTGCCGCTAGCTTGATCGAATTTGCCCTTTCCAATACAATATCAAATTCACAGTGCCCGCCAAGCAGTTTGGAAACCGCTAATTTATAAAATTTTTCGTCTCCGGCGTCTTCCCACAGAATCGGCACGGTATATTCCGCGGATACATCCCCCGCGCAGCCGGCAAGGATATGATCATCCTTGTGCCAGTTTAGATCGATCATACGCTTGCCCGTAAGCATTTCCGTCTTGTAATGATCTCCGCCGACTTTTCCCATCTCTTCCATGATCGTAAATGCCGCTTCGATTGGCGGATGCGGAATATCCTCCGAATCAAGCACTGCCAGAAAATACGCGATTCCGATCCCGTTGTCTGCTCCAAGCGTCGTGCCGCGCGCCCGTATATATCCATCCTCACAGTACAGCTCCAGTCCGTCATTCAAAAAATCATGCTCAACTCCGTCTTCCTTTTTGCATACCATATCCATGTGTCCATGGAAAATGACCGTCGGAGCATTCTCATACCCTTTCGTTCCCGGCTTTTTGATCAAAATGTTAAAATACTCCGGATCCTGATAGTATTCCAGATTTCTTTCTTTTGCAAATTCTACGAACCAGTTGCTGACCTTTTCTTCATGGCTGGAGCCTCTGGGAATATCGCTGAGAATTTCAAAAAAGCGGAATACCTCCTGCGGCTCAAGATTTTTTAATACTTCTCCCATATTTTTTCTCCTCCTGACAAAATTTTTTTATTATAGAATGGTAATAAACGGTTAGCTCTGCAGCCTCGGCCTTCTTGCAAAGGATGAGAGGATCAGCATCAGCACGATTCCATTGAACAGAATCTGCAGGCTGTCCGGAAGATTGGCCGCGATAAGAAGATTTTTCAATGTCTGGATGATGACCGCACCCAGAAAACATCCTGTCACTTTTCCTTCTCCGCTCTGTACTCCACCGATCACCGCCGCGGCAATGGACATCATCACATAATTTTCTCCCATTTTCAAGATCGCCGCGCCGCTTAAGCCCAGCAGCATGATCCCGGCGACTGCCGCAAACACTCCGGAAAACAGATAGGAGGCGAACCGCACCCGCTCTGTCCTGATCCCGCACAGAGCCGCCGCATTGTCATTGCTGCCGACCAGGAACATTTTTTTCCCAAGCTTCAGATACGTCACTCCGGCGGCTGTCAAAAGCAGGAGTACCAGCACAATAAAAACAATCGTTTTAAACGGGCCTGCCAAAGGTCTTCCGATCATCATCACAGGCTCCGGGATGCTGCCGCTTACAATGCCTCTTGTATAGAAGTAATTGAATCCGTTTACGACGGTTCCCATGATCATCGTCATGATCATAGGCGAGATATTCAATAATGTGATTCCGGCAAAATTGATGATTTCCACGATGATTGCCATTGCGGCTACGCACAGGAAGGCGATGGGGATCCTGCCGGCCTGGTTATCACAGACCTTCGCGAACATCAGGGCCGACATGGACATGATCGCGCCCACAGACAGGTCAATCCCGTCATTGCCAACGATCATCACAAACATCTGTGATACGGCGACCAGGGCTATGATACACGCAAAACCTACAATATTCGAAATATTGGCCATAGACGCGAACCCGCTCAATATGATCTGCCCCACGATGAACAGAGCAACGATCAAAACAACTGTGATATGCGTATTATTGATCTGAACGCTTCGTTTCTTTTCCGCTTTATCCTGATTCATACCGTTCTTCTCCTTTTCCGATTTTTCAATACGCCATATGTCATCATTCCCACAACGCCCAGCAGAACGATCAGACCATTCGAAAGTTCTTCTACATATGTGGATACCTTAGCGCCTAAGACTGCGTAAATTGCAAGTTCTACAAACAGCGCGCCCAGGACGCCGCCGATGGGATCGCCTTCCCCTCCGGAAAGTGCCGTGCCGCCGACCACCGTAGCCGCGATTGCATTCATGGTAAACGACAGTCCTGCCTTTGGGTCGCCCCCCACGATATTTCCGGAAAACGCGAGAGCCGCCCATCCGGTCATACAAGCGCTGAATACATATGCGGAAAATTGCACTGCCGTTGTATTGATTCCGCTTTCAAATGCTTTCTTCTCGTCCTTTCCCGTCGCATACAGCCAGGAGCCCATGGGAGTCCGTTTGATCGCGTACCAGATCAAAAGCGGAACCAGCACGAAAAACACCAGGGAAGTGGGAATACCGGCCAGGGTTCCGTAGCTGTACCACTTTGTAAACCCTTCGCTCCCCTGTCCTCCCGCATTCGGAAGGATCCAGAGTGCAAGCCCCGTACAGATTGTCTGCATCGCATAGGTGACCAGCAGCGGATTGATGCGGACAATTGCTACAAAGAAGCCATTCAGGACTCCTACCGCTATCGCGATCAGCAGCGACAGAAGCATTGCAGGCACAAGTCCAATTCCATGCTCCTGCATCACGATGAAGGAACAATTGACTACGCAGACCAGCGCGCCTGTTGATAAATCAATTCCGCCGCAGATCACCGTAACGGTGACTCCGATGGCAATACATGCCAAAGGTACAAAGATATTCAGAAAATAGCGGAACGATGACAGGGAATAAAATCCCTTTGTCCCTATCCCATTCCATACCATAAATACGATCACTAATATCAGGCTCGGAAACCAGCTCGCCTTTAAGACCTTTTTCATTCCGTTATCCCTCCCTGCGGTATTGCATATAAATATACTCAAACTTCCCACATCAAAAATGGGATTCGCACCTTGAAAAATCAATACTTTAGTGCACAAAATACCCTTATGCGGCTGTCTCTCTCCGTTCCAATGCATCCTGCATATATTTTGGGAGACGCT
>CATLCV010000324.1 GCA_949893755.1 uncultured Lachnospiraceae bacterium
GTACGGATACAATGTAAAGTACCTCCGGACAGAGATCGGTAAGATCTTAGGCTTGAACCAGAGCCACAGCATGATCATAGTCGGTATGGGGAATCTGGGACAGGCGCTGGCCAATTATGCTTCTTTTGAGAAAAATGGATTCGTGATAAAAGGGCTGTTTGACGTGAATCCCGGTCTGAACGGCAGGGAGGTCCGGGGGGTTCCGATCCGTATGCTGGATGAGCTGGAAGTATTTCTGAAGGAGAATCCCATCGAGATCGCGGCGCTTACGATCCCAAAATCAGAAGTGCTGAGGGTCGCCGAAATCCTGATAAAATGCGGGATCAAGGCGATCTGGAATTTTGCGCATACGGATCTGAACCTGCCGGAGGATGTGATCGTGGAAAGCGTTCATCTATCAGACAGCCTGATGAGGCTGTCCTACAATATTACCAGCTATCAAAAGGAACATGGCGAATAAGAGACCCGTACATCATTGCATTTATGATGGCATTCATTTTGCCTGTATTCATGCAGGGATGCATCAGGCAGCGAACAGGATACCATGCAGGAGGCTTGCATGGCATCCTGTTTTTAAGAGGAGGAATAGGATGCGTTATTTACCAGACGGAACGAAAATGCAGCAGGCGGATGCCCATACGATCCAGGAGATCGGGATTCCATCCGTAGTTCTGATGGAGCATGCGGCGCTGCGGACCGTGGAGGCCATGGAGCAGGAGAGGATCGACTGCTCCCGGGTTCTGGTGGCCTGCGGTTCCGGCAATAACGGCGGAGACGGATTTGCCGTTGCAAGGCTTCTGGCCGGGAAGGGCAGTTCGGTTACTGTTGTATTTGCAGGGCGGGAGGCTTCTCTGACTCCGGAATGCCGGATTCAGATGCAGATCGCGGAAAACCTGGGAATCCCAGTGGTCTCGGAGCTGCCGGAAGGCCGCTATACGGCTGTGGTGGATGCCCTGCTGGGGGTGGGGCTGAGCCGGGAGGTGAGCGGAGCCTATGCAGAGCTTCTGAAAAAACTAAATGACATTCCGGGCGCAAAGGTGGCAGTGGATATTCCCTCCGGCATCTGTTCTGCCACGGGAAGGGTGCTGGGATGCGCCTTCCGGGCGGATCTGACGGTGGCGTTCCAGTGCGAAAAGCTGGGTACGGTGCTGTATCCGGGCAGGGAATACGCAGGAAAGGTGATCCCTGCCAAGATCGGGATCGATACCTCCTTTTACGAAGCGATTCCGGATATCTGCTATACCCTGGAGAAGAGCGACCTTTCCCGCCGGCTTCCGGTGCGGAAGGCGGATTCCCATAAGGGGACTTACGGAAAGGTGCTTATGATCACCGGAAGCAGAGGCATGGCAGGGGCGGCTTATTTAAGCGCCAAAGCCGCTTACACGAGCGGTGCCGGGCTGGTGCAGATCTATACCGAGGAATCCAACCGGGCCATCCTGCAGCAGCTTCTTCCGGAGGCCATTATATCCGTGTACGAGGAATATGATCCGGAACAGCTTACGTCCCTGCTTCGCTGGGCGGACGTGGTCTGCATCGGCTGCGGGCTGGGACAGAACCGGATCTCCGAAAGCCTGCTCAAGGGAACGCTTTCGGGATGCCGTGTGCCCTGTGTGGCGGACGCGGACGGCATCAATCTGCTGGCCTGCCATCCGGAGCTTCTAAAGGAGACGGGGTGTCCGCTCATCCTGACACCTCACATGAAGGAGATGTCCGGACTGCTGGGATGCTCCGTGGCAGAGCTGCAGCAATCCCGGATGAGCCGTCTGCATGCGTTTACGGAAGACTGTCCGGCGGTCTGCGTGCTGAAGGATTCCCGTACCATTGTGGCACAGCGCGGAAAGCAGGACTTTGTCAATACGGCAGGCAATCACGGAATGGCGAAGGCGGGCTCCGGAGACGTGCTGGCGGGAGTGATCACCGGACTTTTGGCCGGCGGGCTCAATGCGTATGACAGCGCGGTGCTGGGCGTGTACCTCCATGCATGCGGGGGAGACGCGGCCAGAGAAAGGCTGGGAAGCTACTCTCTGCTGGCGGAGGACCTGATCGGCGGGATCAGGGAATGCCTGAAAGAAGCGGAAGGAAACAGCAGGCGGCAGAGAATCACGGAATGACAGATCATGGAGGAAATAAAAAAGTGAATCAGCACAATCGGGTGTATGCAAAAATAGATTTGCAGGCCATTGCATATAATATGAAACAGATGAAGCTTCGGATCGGCGAAGGCGCGCAGCTGGTGGCCGTGATCAAGACCGACGGCTACGGGCATGGAGCGGTTCCCATTGCACAGTTATTTGAGCACACAGACTATGTATGGGGGTATGCGGTCGCAACTCTGGAGGAGGCGGTCTGCCTCCGGGAAGCGGAGGTGAAAAAGCCCATCCTGGTCCTGGGATGCGTCTTTCCGGATCAGTATGAGGAAATGGTTTCCCGGGAGATCCGGCCTGCCGTCTATACAAAGGAACTGGCAGAGGAGATGTCCCGGGCAGCCGTAAAGCTCCATAGACCTACGTATTTCCACATCAAGATCGATACCGGCATGGGCAGGATCGGGTTCCCAGTATCGGAGGACAGCGCGGATACCATCGCGGAGATCGGAAGGCTTCCGGGGGTGGTGCCGGAAGGGCTGTTTACCCACTTCGCGAAAGCGGATGAGACCGATCCTGCGTTTACCCGGGAGCAGCATGAGCGGTTTGTATGGATGCAGGAGGCTTTGGAACGCCGGAAGCTGCGGATTCCCTGCCTCAGCTGCGACAATAGCGCGGGGATCATTGATTTTCCGGAATACCGGCACAACCTTGTCCGCGCAGGGATCGCGCTGTACGGAATGTACCCGTCGGATGAGGTGGATCGGAAGGCGGTTCCCTTAAAGCCGGCCCTGGAGCTGATCAGCCACATTTCCTATGTAAAGGATGTGGAGGCGGGAACGCCCATCAGCTACGGGGGAACCTTTACGGCGGAAAAAAGCATGCGGGTCGCTACGATCCCGGTGGGGTACGGGGACGGTTATCCCAGGAGCCTCTCCAACAAGGGGGAGGTTCTGATCCGGGGGAAGCGGGCCAAAATCCTGGGGCGGGTCTGCATGGACCAGTTCATGGTCGATGTGACAGACATCCCGGGCGCGGCATTTATGGATCCGGTCACGCTGATCGGCCGGGACGGGGAGGATGAGATCACGGTGGAGGAGCTGGGCGCTTTGAGCGGGCGGTTCCACTATGAATTTGTCTGCTGTCTCGGAAAGCGGATCCCCAGGGTTTATATCCGATGAATCTTGTATATTTCTGCGAAACGTGGAAATACTTTAAGTACCATTCGATGTAAGGAGTTGTGGAATTGATACCGCGCAGGAGGCGTACAGGGCAGATGCCGCAGAGCCGTCCGCTGCGGGCGTGAGTTTCGCAAGCGGAATTCTTTTTTCACGGCTCCCGAAAACAGAGATTGGAAAAGAGGTAAAATCGGAGTGTGAAAAATTTTGACGATCAAACGTGGAGATATTTATTATGCAGACTTAAGCCCGGTGGTGGGTTCGGAACAGGGAGGAGTCCGTCCGGTGCTGATCATACAGAACGATGTAGGCAACCGGCACAGCCCGACGGTGATCTGCGCCGCCATCACGTCACGGATGAACAAGGCGAAGCTGCCGACGCACATTGAGATCAGTGCGCAGAAATATCATATCATAAAAAATTCGGTCATCCTGCTGGAACAGATCCGGACCATCGACAAGCAGCGTCTTCGGGAGTTCGTCTGCCATGTAGACAGCCGGCTGATGTGCAAAGTCAATGAAGCGATTCGGATCAGTCTGGAGCTGAATACATAAAAAGAACGCACCAGATCCGGAACCATTGCCGGGCATCCGGCCGGTAAAATAGCTTTACAGATAGAAAAAAGCGTGGTAAACTAAACAAAGCACGAAAAAAGAGGAGATTTGAAAAATGTCAGGACATTCAAAATTTGCAAATATCAAGCATAAAAAAGAAAAGAACGACGCGGCAAAGGGGAAGATCTTTACCAAGATCGGACGTGAGCTGGCAGTCGCGGTCAAGGAGGGCGGCGGTCCGGATCCGGCGAACAACAGCAGGCTCCGCGACGTCATTGCCAAGGCAAAGTCCAACAATATGCCCAACGACACCATCGACAGGAACATCAAAAAAGCGGCGGGAGAGGGCGCCGGGGACAATTACGAGCACATTACATATGAAGGCTACG
>CATLCV010000325.1 GCA_949893755.1 uncultured Lachnospiraceae bacterium
ACTTTCCTGCCCCGATCCGGACCGATGTAGTCTCAAACCTTGCCGGCTGCATCCGGCTTGCCGTAAAACGCTTCCAGATCAGCTGGTACAGCCGGAACTGATCCCGGGACAGGGAATCCTTCAAGGCTGCCGGAGTCCGTGTGATATCCGACGGACGGATGGCTTCATGGGCATCCTGGATCTTCTTCTCGGTCTGCTTCGCCGTGCTGCCGGACGCGGCATACTCTTCCCCGTAGGTCCGGGCGATGTACTCCCTTGCCGCCGCGTCCGCCTCGTCCGAGATCCGGGTGGAGTCGGTACGCAGATAAGTGATCACACCCACGGTTCCGTTTCCCTTGATATCGATTCCTTCATATAACTGCTGGGCGATCCGCATGGTCTTCTGGGTGCCGAAATTCAGCGCCTTTGCCGCTTCCTGCTGCAGGGTGCTGGTGGTAAAGGGCAGAGGGCTCTTCCGGATCCGCTCCCCTTTTTTGATATCGATGATGTGATACTGCTCCTGTTCCACTTCCTTCAGGATCTGATCCAGTTCTTCTTTGGAGCGAATCTCCATCTTCTGCTTTTCTGTCCCATAGAACTTGGCCGTCAGAGGGCGCTTTTCTCCCTTGACCCGGAGGATCGCGTCCAATGACCAGTATTCCTTCGGAATAAACGCGTCGATCTCCGCCTCCCGGTCCGCAATGATCCGCAGCGCCACGGACTGCACCCTTCCGGCGCTTAAGCCCCGCTTCACCTTTGCCCAGAGGAGAGGGCTGATCCGATAGCCCACCATCCGGTCCAGGATCCGGCGCGCCTGCTGGGCGTCCACCAGGTCCATATTGATATCCCTGGGGGCCTTGAGCGCAGACTTCACGGCATTTTTCGTAATCTCATTGAAGGTGATCCGGCGCATCTTTTTCTCATCCAGCTTCAGAGCCGCCGACAGATGCCAGGAAATGGCTTCCCCCTCGCGGTCCGGGTCGGTTGCCAGATAGACCTTGTCAGCCTTTTTCACTTCCTTGCGCAGGCTGGCCAGGATATCTCCCTTTCCGCGGATGGTAATATACTTCGGATCGTAGTCGTGCTCCACGTCAATTCCCATCTGGCTTTTCGGAAGGTCACGGACATGTCCGTTGGAGGCCGCGACCGTATAATTATTTCCTAAAAATTTTTTGATTGTCTTCACCTTGGCAGGCGACTCCACAATCACAAGATAATGTGCCATGTAAACCTTTCCTCCCCGAGCAGAAAATCTGCCGCCGCAGATCTCCCGCATCTGATCATACTCTGACATAATAATTTTTCGAAACTTCCTGAACGTATCCTTTGATCTCCAGGGAAACCAGTGTTTCCAGTACTTCCTGAGCCGAAAGTCCGGACTCGTCCATAATCTGTCCGATATTCCTGGGATAAAGAACAACTGAACTATACACCATATCTTCCAGACTTTCAAGCATTTTTTTTGCTTCCGCATTTTTTTCCAGAAAATTTCCTCCGGAAATCCCCATCTCCTCCAAAAGCATTTCCGGGGATAGCAGAATCCCCGCCCCCTGCCGGATCAGCTGATGGCATCCCCGGCTCAGGCTGCTGTCCACAGGCCCGGGCAGGGCATAGACGTCCTTTCCCTGCTCCAGCGCCATGTCCGCCGTGATCAGTGAGCCGCTTTTTTCCCTGGCCTCCATCACCAGCACCAGGTCGGAGAGTCCGCTGATGATCCGGTTCCTTTTTGGAAAATGATACGGCTTCGGAGGGGTCCCCGGCGGAAGCTCTGAGAGGATCCCGCCCCCCGTCTCCAGAATATCTCCGTACAGGCCGATGTTCTCCCGGGGATAACAGATATCCACTCCGCTGCCCAGGACGGCAAAGGTCTTTCCCTGCCCTACCAGCGCTCCCCGCTGGCTCACTCCGTCAATGCCCCGGGCCAGACCGCTGATGACCTGGATCTTGTGCCTGGATAAAAATTCCGCAAATTCATAGGCATATTTTTCTCCGTATCGGCTGCAGTTCCTTGCACCCACAATGGCAACACCCGGCAGCCGCTCGTCCGGAAGGCTTCCCTTGACATAAAGGGCATAGGGTTTGTCCGGAATGTCTGCCAGCTTTTTCGGGTACTCCGGATCCAGGCAGGTGACAAGACGGACCTGCTTTTTCAAAAGGCGGCCGTATTCTCCCTGCAAGTCCCATATTTTTTTCGCCTGAATCATTGTATTACAGTCTCTTTCATTTAAGAACTGAAACCGGCGTAAAGTTGTTTCTTCTATATAATAGACTTCCTCCGCTGATTTCATGTATGAGCGGAGCAAAGTTTTTTTCCGGTCAGAAATGGGAAGCGCGGCCAGCCAGTATTCATATGGATCCATCTTATCGCCCCCAATACTTTTTGTCGAGTGTGCGGTATCCCACCGCTTCCTTCAGATGCTTTTCCCGGATCTGTTCTTCTCCGTCCAGATCCGCAATGGTCCGGGCCACCTTTAAGATCTTGTGATAGGTCCGCGCGGTCAGCCCGAGACGGGAAAACGCCTGCTTCATCAGCGTTTCTTCCGCTTCCCCCAGCACGCACCACTGATTCGTCTCCCGAACCCCCAGCATGGCGTTCGTCAGGATGCCTGTGCCCCGGTAACGCCGGTTCTGCACCTCCCTGGCTCGGCAGACCCTCTCCCGGACCTGGGCGGAGGTTTCTTCCTGCCCTTTGGTGCGAAGCGATTCATACTCCACCCGGGGCGCCTCCACGCAGATGTCCATCCGGTCCAGGAAGGGCTGGCTGAGCTTCCCCAGATAGTGCTGGATCTGTCCGGGCGTACAGGTGCACCGGTTCATATCCGGATAACAGCCGCAGGGACAGGGATTCATAGCCGCCACCAGGGTAAAATTGGCCGGAAACAGATAGCTGCCCTGGCTTCTGGTGATCCGTACCTGATGGTCCTCCAGGGGCTGCCGCAGCACTTCCAGCACATTTTTCTGAAATTCCGGCAGCTCATCCAGAAACAGCACTCCCCCATGGGCCAGGCTGATCTCTCCCGGGACCGGTACTTTTCCTCCTCCCACAAGTGCCGTCTTGGTGGAGGTATGGTGGACGCTGCGGAAGGGGCGGTTCTGGATCAGGGGCCTTTCGCTGTCCAGCATTCCCAGGATGCTGTAGATCTTCGTGACCTCCATGCTTTCCTCCAGAGTCATGTCGGGAAAAATGGTGGGAATCCGCTGGGCGGTCATGGATTTTCCGCTTCCCGGAGGGCCGATCAGGAGCAGGTTGTGCCCTCCTGCCACCGCCACCTCCGCGGCCCGCTTCACCGCCGCCTGGCCGCAGATATCGCCGTAGTCCAGGCTGTGTGCCGCCTTCCCCTGCTGTTTGACTGCCGGGTAGGGCTCCGGCGTGATCTGTACTTTTCCGCTCAGATATCGGTAAGCCTCCTCCAGGCTCTCCACACCGATCACGTCGATCCCCTCGACCAGCGCACCCTCCGCCGCATTGACACGGGGTACCATACAGGCATGGATTCCGGCAGCTCTGGCCTCCGCCACGATCGGCAGGATGCCGGGCACCTTCCGCACCTTGCCGTCCAGACTCAGTTCTCCCAGGATCAGCATGGATCGAACCGCCTCGGAGTCCAGTCTGCCCAGGGAAAGCAGGATACTGACTGCAATGGGCAGGTCAAAGGCTGCCCCCCGCTTCTTCATGGTCGCCGGCGCCAGGTTGATGACCGTCTTTTTGGCCGGGAAATCCAGGCCGGAATTGCGGATCGCCGTGCGCACCCGCTCGGCCGCCTCCTTCACCTCCGACGAAAGGTATCCCACCATCTGAAACGCCGGAAGGCCGTTGCTTACATCCGCCTCCACATGGATAAATTCCACCTTTAAACCAAACATGGATGCAGATAATACTGTGCTGAAGCTCATTCATACACTTCCTTTCTCTTTTAAAAAAATTTTCCACAAGTTGATGAATCTTGACCGAAACGGCCGGATTGCCCGGTACAGAAAGTACCGCTTGATGTCTGTTATCATACCTTATCTGGCTGCGGCTTGTCAACCTCTTTTTTGAACGCACGCAACAATTTTCAGCTGTGTGGTTGCGATTCGATAGGTCATTTTCATGCAATTTATTGCAATGAAAATGGCCTGTCGAATCAGCAACCCACTTATTAATGAGCAAAAAGCGGCTGCGTTAGCAGACGTAAGAG
>CATLCV010000326.1 GCA_949893755.1 uncultured Lachnospiraceae bacterium
ATGACCGGATCCAGCTTTTCCAGAAGGCCCTTAGCCGTGATCTCATGCTCCTCTCCGCGGACAGGGAGATTCCGGCTGTCCCGCAGGCTGTCGATCTTATTGCCCACCCGGATATAATCTTCGTCGCTTAACAGCGGAGAGACGATCACATGATCCAGGCCGCAGCCTTCCAGCGGAACCGTGGAAATAATAAAATCCGCCTTTCCGGGATCCATGTTTTTCGCTTCATGGACGGAAATGATATCCACGATCTGGAAATTAAAATGCTTTTTCAGCCTTTCCAGCAGAAGCTGAGACGTCCCGATTCCTGCATGGCAGGCCACAATCACATGAAATGCGATCTCCTTGTTCTTTTTTCGTTCCAGAGCGGCGCATACGTGGACTGTAATGTACCCCAGTTCAATCTCTTCAATGGGCTCGCCGGTATACTGCTGGAGGATCGGCAGTTTTTTCCGGACCGCGGCAGCCACCTCTGTGTTTTCTTCTAAGATCTCCTCGATGACCGGATTGTCCGGATAGACCGGCGATGCGGCGGAATATACGGATTCCAGATGCGCGGACAGATTTTCGAAAAAATCATAATCTCCGTTCAGATTGACCCGCAGCTCCTCTGAGATCTGCCAGATAAACTGCCGGGTGATAAACTGCAGCTTTACTGCATCCCCCTCGCCGATTCTCTGCCGGGTGTACCTGGCCATGGAAAGCAGCTCGCTGAAAAACTGTATCTCATCCTCTGTTGTACGGAAATGACAGTATTGGGAGATCAGCTCCAGGATGTCCTGTGCCATCTGGTGCTTGCTGCTGACATTTTTTCTGCGTACCTCCATATATTCTCCCGCCTGATTCCGGTTGATCATAATTTCCAGATAAAGCAGTACCTTTTGGAAGGAGTCATCGGTGAGGTAGCATTTGTGAATGTGCTCCTGCTCCGTGATGATCTTCTGGAGCATGGTTCGGGTTTCCTCGAGTACATGAATCTGCCCGGTCACAAGCTCCTGCTCCGCCATACCCTGGCCGGAATCCGCGGCTTTCAGCAAAAAGACTCTTTTGTCGCTCTCCGGCCCCTGTACGCGTAAGCCCCGGCTCGGATGGGACAATACCTCCAGGCCGCCTTCTCTCACGCATGCCTTGATCTCTTCCAGATCATTGATCACGGTGGCCCGGCTCACGAACAGGGTATCGGCGATCGCAGACAATGTGGTATATTCCGACGAAGTGACCAGCAGGACAGAGGCGATCCGGATCCGTTCCCCTTTGGACAGCTTGTAGGCGTAAAAATCCCCGTCTGAAATGGAGGAAAGGATCTGGTCAAATGACGGATCCCGTATGATCTGGCCTCCGCTTTTCAGCTTTAGCTCCAAAAGTCCGTTTTCATTTAAAATGTCGTTGATCGTATTGAGATCATTGCGTATCGTCCTCTGGGATACGCCGAACTGCCCTGCAAGCCCGGAAATGCTGATGGGCTTTTCTGGGGTGCAGAGCTCATGTATGATGGAAATGGTTCGTTTGTTCATTGATACATTCCTTTTTTCGGTTTTCAGTTGATATATCGAAAGACATCCCACTATAGCCATTCAGGTGGTTCACGGTGCATGCGTATACTTGCACCGTACTATACGATCCCAACATCCATACTGCCGGAGCGGAAGCCTTCCAGATCCAGAGTGATATATGGATATCCCAAATGCCTGATGTAATTGATAATATGCGAACGGTATTGTAGTAAAACAGGAAATTCTCCGATATCCACCTCAATTCTCGCAATCTCGCCGTGGATCCGAAGCCTGACGTTATATAGTCCGAAGCCTTTCAAATAGGCTTCCCCCTGTTCCACCTTCTGTATCTCTTCGTAGGAAAGGGCCGCTCCATATGGAAATCTGGTCGCCAGGCAGGGCGTGGCAGGCCGGTCCGAGACAGACAGGCCGTATTCTTCT
Organism: uncultured Lachnospiraceae bacterium; assembly: GCA_949893755.1. Taxonomy (GTDB): domain Bacteria; phylum Bacillota; class Clostridia; order Lachnospirales; family Lachnospiraceae; genus Schaedlerella. The sequence goes on from CATLCV010000326.1 coordinate 1,935, forward strand.
GCCAGACGGCGTACCTCTTCTTTTGTAAAAACGGCCTCAGCCAAAGGACTGATCACTCCCAGCTCCCGGATTGCTTTTAATCCCGGACGGTAGACATGGAGATCGTCCTCGTTGGTCCCTTCCAGGATATTGTGGATGCCCAGTTCTTCGGCTTTTAACAAAAGCTTCGTAAACAGATGCTTCTTGCAGAGATAACATCTATCCGGCGGGTTCTGGCGGATTCCGGCTTCCTCCAGTTCATCCACCGGGATGACCAGATGGGAGGCTCCGATCTCTTCCGCCACTTTTTTTGCATGCTCAATCTCACAGACCGGATGAAGGCGGGTCTGCATTGTCACTGCATAGATCCTGTCCGGCTTTCCTGCCGCCTCACATACAAGCTTTAACAGCAGGCTGCTGTCCACGCCGCCGGAAAATGCAACGATACAGCCGTCTTCTGCATAAGCCTGTATCCGGTCTTTGAGCCTGATCTTTTTCTCTTCGTATTCTGTCATGGTTATTGTTCCTATGCTTCTCTTTTTATGATTTCAAATGCATCCCGAAAACTGATGCCGTTCTTTTTTGCCAGGCGTTCTACCGAAGCATATTCCGGGTAGCTGCGTCTCGCTCCGTCCGGCAGGATGCAGACCTTGACCTCTGCCTCTCCCAATGATGTAGTGATCTTTCCCGCAGACCGTTCCAGCACGGTCCGCTCCATCTCCATTTTCCGAATGCCGATGGTCGTGGTTTCCCGGAAAATGATCTTCTCCATCTCCGGCACAGCTTCCCGGTCACAGATCACATTGAGCTGATATGCCGGGCGGTTTTTCTTCATATAAACAGGCGTGTAATGCACATCCCTCGCCCCTGCGTCAAAGAGGCGTTCCATAACATAGCCGAGAGCTTCTCCGGTGCAGTCGTCAATGTTCGTTTCCAGACGGTAAACCACATCTTTCGGCACCATCCTTTTACAGGGATCGTGCGTATTTTCACATACACCTGCCGCTTTACAGGATTCCTTCTGGCTTTTTTGAGTATCCGATCCGGCATCCGCGGATTGTTCCGCACGTTCGATCAGCATTGCACGGAGCAGGCTGGGTCTGTCGTAGGTACGTTTTCCCGCGCCGATCCCGGTCTTTTTTATCACAAATGAATCCGGCAGCTGCTGTGCTGTCCGGATTGCCGCCGCGATCGCCGCCCCGGTAGGTGTTACCAGCTCGCCCTCCGTCTCGGTCAGATGCAGAGGAAGCTGACTGGCCTGTGCGATATGGACCACCGCCGGTACCGGCACCGGGATCACGCCGTGCTGGCAGCGTACAAAGCCCCGCCCTTCGTAAATCCTGGGGATGACTGCCTCCGTAATGTCCAGATTGTCCAGACACACAGCGGCCGCAACGATATCCACAATGGAATCCACCGCGCCCACTTCATGGAAATGCACCTGATCCAAAGGAACACCGTGGGCTTTCGCCTCTGCCTCCGCAAGGATGGTAAAGATACGGACTGCCAGAGCTCTTGCCCTGCTGCTGAGGTCCGCCTGGCTGATGATTTCCAGTACATCATTTAAGCCGCGGTGGATATGAGGGTGGCTGTGATGGGCGGCTGCATGATCGTGGGGATGTGAATGGCCATGCACGTTTTCATGAGAATGTGCATGAATCTCCGCATCGTCATGGTAATGTGTGCGGCTGTCTATGCCTTCATGAGAATGTGCATGAATCTCCGCATCACCATGGTGATGTGCACCTGCTTCATATGAATGCATATGATGATGCTCTTCGCTGCCGTGCACATGTCCTCCCATCCCATGCAGATATTCCATATCATGGTCATGGTTCTCATGCTCTTCGTCCAGCCGTACCAGAAAATCGCAGGCATCCAGCCCGGATTTTTTTACCCGGCTGATCTCGATTGAAAACCCATCTACCGGAAGACTTGAGATCGCTTTTTTCAAAACCTCCTGATCCGCCCCAAGATCCAGCAGCGCGGCAACCGTCATGTCCCCGCTGATGCCGGACGAACATTCCAGATATAATGTACTTCCCATTTTTTTCATTCTCCTTTCACTGCCAGCCGATTGATCTGGGTGGCAATATAGCCTGCGCCATAACCATTGTCAATGTTGACCACTGCAATTCCATTTGCACAAGAATTGATCATGGTAAGCAGTGCGGACAGTCCGTTCATACTGGCTCCATAGCCAACGGAGGTGGGAACC
>CATLCV010000327.1 GCA_949893755.1 uncultured Lachnospiraceae bacterium
CAACGTGGATCGAGCCGGAGCCTTTGCCCCAGCTTCCGGAAAATCCGCTCATCAAAGCGCAGGAAATGTGGACGGAAAGCCTGACGGCGATGATGAAAGGGGAACAGCCGTTATACTATACAGACGACCAGATCTGGGAAACGCTGCCCACGGAACCCTACGACCCGCCGGTACGGTTCCGCAGAGTATTTGAACTGGAGCAAAAGCCGGAATACGCCAAAATCTTCGTTACGGCGCATGGGATCTACAGCCTTTCCATCAACGGGAGGAAGGTGCCGGGAACCCTTCTGGCGCCGGGCTTTACCACCTATGACAAACGTCTGAGATATCAGGCGTATGAGGTGACAAAATATCTGCAGGCGGGAAAAAATGCATTGGCAATTACCGTGGCGGACGGCTGGTATAAGGGAAAGATCGCCCTGGGAAAAGGCTGTGAATACGGGGAAATCCCAGGACTCCTGATGCAGCTGGAGCTCTGGAATCCGGACGGTACGAGAGGGCAGCTCTGCTCAGATGCGGCATTTGCCTTTTCCTATGACGGACCCATCCGGTATGCGGATCTGTTCCTTGGAGAATGCGTGGACGCGCGGAGATATGACGGGGATCCGTCGGCGGTTTCTTTCCGGGCGGAAAACTGGAAGCCGGTGATCCTCAAGGAAAAACAGTCAAACACGATATCAAAAGAAACAGCACAGAAAGAAGCTCTGACCGCCCAGAACGCGCCGCAGATCGAAGTGTATGCAGAGCTTCCGGCAAAGCATATCTTCGTCACGCCCAATGGCGAGACGGTGGTGGATTTCGGGCAGAACATGGCAGGCACGATCCGGGTGGAGGTCTGTGCGGAGGCAGGCGAAGAGATCGCCTTTGACCACGGGGAGGTTTTGGATCAGAACGGCAATTTTACCTATGCATTTACGGGAACCGCCCGTGCCCAGCGGGACGTGTATATCAGTGCGGGCAGGCCGAAAGAGGTCTTTGAACCGGAATTTACCTATCATGGATTCCGCTATGTCCGGGTCACCGGAGGAGGGGACTGGAAGCCGGAGCAGTTCACGGCAAAGGCACTCAGCAGCGCCAATCCGGTCACCGGAAGCTTTCGCTGTTCGGATGAAAAATTAAACCGGCTTCAGAGCAACATCTGCTGGAGCCAGCGCTCCAACACCATCGGGACGCCCACGGACTGTCCCACCAGGGAAAAAGCAGGATGGACAGGAGACGTGGTGGTATACGGCGCGACGGCCCTTTACAACCAGGAAATGACGGCATTTTTCGAGGACTGGCTGGAAAGCATCCGGATGGAGCAGAATCCCCAGGGGCATGTGATGAACACGGTTCCCCTGATCAAAAACTATGTGCAGCAGACCATGGCAGGCTCTCTTGGCTGGGGCGATGTGATCCTGACGCTGCCGCTGCAGCTCTATCGGGCATACGGAAACCGAAAGGTGCTGGAGGAAAATTACGGGGCAATGGAGCGATGGGTCCAGGCCATGCAGAAGGCGGCAGAAGAGCTTCCGGAGACCGCGGCCGGGCTTACGGGCCGGAGTCTGGAAAACCAGCATTACCTGATCAACACAGGCTTTCATTTTGGAGACTGGCTTGTGCCCAGCGTGAAAAACGAGGCAGGCTTTTCCGACGGTCCGGCTTCCTCCTTTCTGACCATGCAGACGGTAGACACGGCGCTGCTCGCGGCCGACGCGGATATGCTCTCCGAGGTATCCGAGCTTCTGGGAAAATCAGAAAAAGCGGAAGCTTACCGGCGGTATGCCGCAAGAGTGCGGGAAGCATTTTACGAAGAGCTGTGTGATGAAAACGGAACACTGACGCAGGAAATGCAGGGAAATTATATTCTGGCATTGAAGCACCATATGGTGCCGGAAGCATTGGAGACAAAACTGGCGGAACGTCTGGCAGAGCTGATCAGACAAAACGAGAATCGTCCGGATACCGGGTTCATGTCGGTGGCGCATATACTGGATGTACTCTGCGACTATGGCTACCGGGACCTGGCCTGGAAGGTGCTCAACCAGAATGGCTGTCCGGGGTGGATCTACGAGGTGGAGCACGGGGCGACCACTATGTGGGAAAACTGGGACGCAGTCCGTCCGGACGGACAGGTGGACGGCTGTTCCTTTAACCATTATGCATTCGGCTGTGTAGGAGATTTTCTGTACCGGAGGGTGCTGGGGATTGCGAACGCGGGCATCGGATATGACAGGATCCGTCTGGAGCCGGGCTGTGACTTCGGGCTGGAATGGGCGGAAGGAAGCTTTCACAGTGTCCGCGGGGAGATCCGCCTGAGATGGGAAAAGACAAAGGACGGGATTCTGATCAGCGGGACCGTTCCGGCGAATACGGAAGCAGTTCTTGTGATGCCGGACAAAACGGAGAAAAAGCTGGAGAGCGGGAGCTTCAGATTGCCGTACAGCTGGAATCATTCTAAAATCTCATAAAGTGATAACAAAAATATAATATTGCGGACAAAAATAAAATATTTTTGCCCTTGGATTCCTTAGAATACAGGTATCAAGACAAACAACAGTACATGATTACAAGCTTAGAAAGGAAGAGATCTCATGAACAAGGAAAAAATCAGGCATCTTATTTCACAAATGACACTGGAGGAAAAAGCAGGACTCTGCTCCGGGGCAGACTTTTGGAGCACGAAGGGCGTGGAACGTCTGGGGATTCCCGCCGTGTCCGTATCCGACGGCCCTCACGGACTGCGCAAGCAGAGCAGCGAGGCGGACTACATGAGGATCAATGAGAGCATCCCGGCAGTCTGCTTCCCGGCAGGCTGCGACGTAGCGGCAAGCTTCGACCGGGAGCTGGCGAAGACACTGGGAGAGACCCTGGGGGAGGAGTGCCAGGCGGAGGACATCAGCACCATTCTGGGGCCGGCCATGAACATCAAGCGCTCCCCTTTGTGCGGACGGAATTTTGAGTATTATTCCGAGGATCCGCTTTTATCTGCCGAGCTGGGCGCCGCTTATGTAAAGGGCGTTCAGAGCAAAAACGTTGGCACCAGCCCCAAGCATTTTATGGCAAACAACCAGGAATACCACCGGATGACCAGCGATTCCCGAATGGATGAGCGGACCATGCGGGAAATCTATCTGGCGTCCTTCGAGGGCATGGTGAAACAGGCCCGGCCATGGACCATCATGAATTCCTATAACAAGCTGAACGGAACCTATCTCTGTGAAAACAAAGAAATCCTGACCGACATCCTACGGAAGGAATGGGGCTTCGACGGTTATGTGATGACAGACTGGGGAGCTATGAACAACCGGGTCGAGGCTTTGCAGGCAGGCTGCAATCTGGAAATGCCCTCATCCGGCGGAGCCACCGACACGGAGATCGCGGCGGCAGTCCGGGAAGGAACCCTTTCGGAGGAGCTGCTAGATGACTCCTGTGAAGAGCTTTTGAACATCATCTTCCGCTATGTGGAAAACAGAGATCCTTCTGCCCGGCTGGATCTGGAAAAGGATCATGAGACAGCAAGAAGGATTGCGGAGGAATGCATCGTGCTCCTGAAAAATGAGGAACAGCTCCTGCCGTTATCCCCGAAAACAAAGACCGCCTTCATCGGTAAATATGCGGCGGCTCCCAGATACCAGGGCGGCGGCAGCTCCCACATCAACAGCTTCCGGGTGGAATCCGCGCTGGAGCAGGCAGAAAACTTTGCAGATGTGGTCTATGCACAGGGCTACGATGACGCGGCAGATGTCACGGATGAAGCCCTGCTCGCCGAAGCGGTGGAGGCGGCGAAGCATGCAAAAGCCGCGGTGATCTTTGCCGGACTGCCGGATGACTTTGAATCCGAGGGGTATGACAGGAAACATCTCCGGATGCCGGACTGCCAGAACCGCCTCATCGAGGCCGTGACGGAGGTCCAGCCCAATGTAGCGGTGATCCTGCACAACGGCGCCCCCGTGGAAATGCCCTGGCTTTCGAAGGTAAAAGCAGTCCTGGAGGTCTATCTCGGAGGCCAGGCCGTAGGCAGCGCCGCGGCAAATGTCCTGTACGGAAAGGTGAATCCCGGCGGGCGTCTGCCGGAGACCTTCCCGCTGCGTCTGCAGGATACGCCCTGCTTCCTGACATAC
>CATLCV010000328.1 GCA_949893755.1 uncultured Lachnospiraceae bacterium
TCCCGGATACGGGCTTTAATTTCCCTCCGCCGCATTCCGGGCATCTGAAACCGCTCTGTGCGGGCCTGAAATGAGCTTTGCAGTCCAGACAGTCGGCATAGCCCGGCACCGTGCTGATCTCCAGCAGGGCATCGGCATAATGGGTCCGGTCGGTGACCGCCTTCCAGCTTTCTTCCATAAAATGCGGAACCACGCCGGACAGCTCGCCGATCTCCAGCACGACCCGGCGGACCCGGCAGGCGGCCGAGCCCTCCTTTTCCAATATCTGATCCATCATTTTCAGCATGGCATCGCAAAGTCCCAGTTCGTGCATGAGGGTCCTCCTTTTATACAACTCCTGATGTCAGGAACTGTATAGAAATCACTTGTGTATCTTGACGTTTCTATCTTAACTTGTCTATTTTCCAACAGTTCCTTATTTCCGCAGCTTCTTCCCGTTCTTCACCGCGATCTTTCCCACCTTCTTCACCACATGTCCTGCCACTTTGATGGGCATGGTCTCGAAGGTTCCGGCCTGGACAGGCTTCATGTCTGTCCGCAGCTCCAGCCGGATCGCGTCAAATTCGCACTTGGTCGTACACAAGCCGCAGCCTACGCACAGGTATTCATCCACCTTGGTGGCCCCGCAGCCCAGGCACCTTGCGGTTTCTTTTTTCACCTGCTCTTCCGTAAATGTGGTCCTGGTATCTCCGAAGGACTTGGCCTTTGCCGCGTTGTAGCCCGGAATCTGACGCTTATCCGCATCGAAGCAGTCCATGGGAACCAATGCCTGGCTCTTGTCCAGCGCATGATAGTTCCTGCGGTCCCGCCCCATGGTCAGGGTCTGTCCCGGCTGTACATACCGGTGAAGGGAGATTGCTGCCTCTTTCCCGGCCGCAATGGCGTCAATGGCAAATTTCGGTCCGGAGTACACATCGCCGCCGGCAAAGATATCCGGCTCTCCGGTCTGATACGTCAGCGGGTCCGCCTTCACGGTGCCGTTTTTGTTCAGCTCCACCCTGGTTCCGTCCAGAAGCGTTCCCCACTCGATGGACTGCCCGATGGACAGTAGTATATTTTCACATTCCACCGTGATTGTGTCTTCCTCATCATACTTTGGCGAAAATCTGTGGTTTTCGTCAAAGACGGCGGTACATTTCTTGAATACGATGCCTGCCGCTTTTCCGTCTTTTACAAGGATCTCCTTCGGGCCCCAGGAATGATGCACGGTGATGCCTTCCTTTTCGGCTTCTTCCACTTCATCGGAAGCCGCCGGCATTTCTTCGGGGGATTCCAGACAGTACATCTCCACGTTTCCGGAACCGACACGGAGGGCGGTCCTTGCCACGTCCACCGCCACATTTCCGCCGCCCACGACCACCGTCTTTCCGTACAGCTTCGTCTCACTTCCCAGGTTCACTTCCTTGATAAACTGGATACCGGACACCACGCCCCGGGCATCCTCTCCGGGCACACAGACCTTTCGTCCGCCCTGAGCGCCGATGGCAAGGTAAAAGCCCTGGAAGCCCTCTTCCCGGAGGCCGCTGATGGTGACGTCCTTCCCGACCTCCACGCCGCACCGAAATTCCACGCCCATTTCCTTCAGGATCTCGATCTCCGCTTCCACCACGTCCTTTTCCAGACGGAAGGAGGGGATGCCGTTCATCAGCATGCCGCCGGGGCGCTTAGCCTTGTCAAATACCACCGGAGAATAGCCTTTTTCCGCCAGGTAAAAGGCACAGCTTAATCCTGCCGGACCTGCCCCGATGACCGCGATCTTCTGGGGATAGGGCTTTCCGATCTGGTTCACCATGGGCGGGATATAGCGTGTCTCCGCCTTCAGATCATGGTCCGCAATGAACCGCTTCACCTCATCGATGGCTACCGCCTCGTCCACATTTCCTCTCGTACACTCGTCCTCACAGCGGTGGTTGCAGATCCGTCCGCAGACTGCCGGGAACGGATTTTCCTTCTTGATAAGCGCCAGCGCGTCCCGGTATCTTCCCTCTGCCGCCAGCCGCAGATATCCCTGCACCGCGATATGGGCCGGACAGGCGGTCTTGCAGGGCGCGGTTCCGGTCTCGACCACGTCCTCCCGGTTCTCACGGTAATCCGGATTCCAGTCCTTTTTCGTCCATACACTGTCCCGCATCTTCCGGTACTCCGGCGGGACGATGGGCTTGGAGGTACACAGCTTCTGGCCCAGCTTCAGCGCGTTGCCCGGACAGTTTTCCACGCACTGACCGCAGGCCACGCACTTCGCCTCGTCGATCTTTGCCACATAGTTGGAGCGGATCATGTCCCTTGCGCCGTACATCAGGCCGATCCGCAGCCCAAAGCAGGAACAGGCGCAGCAGTTGCAGATGGCCGCGCTCTCCCCGGCCTCCTCGATATTCGGCATATCATGCATCAGCCCGTTGTCCTCTGCCCGTTTCAGGATCTCATACACCTCATCCCGGGAGATTTCCCGCGCCCGTCCGGTCCGGATGTAATGCTCCGCGCCCTTTCCCATCTGGATGCACATGTCCTCCTCCAGATGCCCGCAGCCGTCGTTCAGGGTACGTCTGGATGCCCGGCAGGAGCACGGGGATACGGAAAACTTGTCGTACTTGTTGATGTAATAGCTCAGCTTGTCATAATCGTGCGCCTTGGGAATATCCTGGATCGCGCTTTCCACAGGGACGACCCGCATCAGCCCATAGCCGTTTGGCATCATGGGAGACATGTCTGCCATCCGGATCCGGGTGTATTCCTCGAATGCCCTCCCCACCTCCGGGTGGGTCTTTAAAAGCTCCTGGTTGTTGACCAGCATTTCCATAATGCCGGGGGCGAAGATCTGCATAAAATACTGATCCTGCTTTGTCTCCGGGTTGGTCGTCAAACGGAATACCCCGATCCATGCCAGGTGATCCGCCAGCTCTTTGACCTTCTTTTCCGGCATGCCCGTCTTTTTCACCAGGTAATCCAGGGAACGTTCTTTACGCAGACCGGCGGCGATCGCCACGTCCGCTTCCTCATCCGTCAGGATGGAGGCCAGTGCGTAATACTCCGGCGCGTTCTCGTCGATCTTATTGACCACGCCGGTCAGACCGCCGACTACCTTACATAATTTCACGATCTTCGGTCTTAACTTTTGTTTCGCCATATGCCCTTCCTCTCTGCTCCGACCAGGACGGCCGGGATGCTGTAAAACGATTGTTTACGGTTGAATCTCTTGTGTTGATTATAGCACAGAGTCATGGGAAGGTAAACCGAAAAAAATGCATTTCTCTTTTTGGTCTGACCAGAGCGAAAGATATTCCCTAAAAGCGCAGATTATGGTATCATGGGATAAGGAGTTATAAGCAGGCAATCCATTTGCTGCGCAAATTGGTTACATTATGAAAAAGGAGGAAGAGCATATGGAGCATACTGACATCACATGCATGGCTAAGCGGAGGGCAGAGGGTTTACTTTGGACAGATACGGGGGAAAATATAAATCAGCAGGTCTATGCCAGAGGGCTTTGCCAGGATTTTAACCGGACACGGCCCGATGAAACAGAAAAAAGAGCCGCCATTTTGCAGGATCTGTTTTCATCCTGCGGCAGCGATGTGTGGATCGAACCTCCGCTTACGCTTGCCATGGGCAATACGGTTTCCATTGGGAAGGGCACTTATATCAATTCCAATCTGACATTGGTTGACGATTATGAGATACAGATCGGCAATGGGGTGCTGATCGCGCCGAATGTAACGATCAGCACGACCAACCACCCCATGCATTATCTGGCCCGCGCGCATGGGGAAATGTATTGCAAAAGGGTGGTCATTGAAGATTTTGTATGGATCGGGAGCAATGTTGTGGTCAGCGCCGGAGTGACCGTCGGAAAAGGATCGGTGATCGGCGCCGGGAGCGTCGTGACCAAAGACATTCCGCCCATGAGCTTTGCGGCGGGGGTTCCCTGCAGGGTGATCCGGGAGATTACGGACGAAGGTCTGAAGGAATTTGAGCCGATTCCGTTACAGGTCAGCCCCTGACCAATCACCACGCTGATTGGTCAGGAGGATGCACATAAAAGCTGGTATTC
>CATLCV010000329.1 GCA_949893755.1 uncultured Lachnospiraceae bacterium
CATTCTGATAGCCTACGGATTCCGCGTTGCTTTCCACCTTCGCGTTGCCGCTTTTCAGCATTGCCCGGGCTTTTTTCATCCGCACCTTTTTCAGGATATCCCCGAAGGTCTCCCCGGATTTTTCTTTGATATACTTGGAAAGATAGGGCTTGGAAAGATAAAATTCTTCCGCAAGGTCATCCAGCGTCACGGTCTTATAATTTGCGTAAATATAATTGGTGATCTGCAGGAGCCGCTCATCCTTGCTCTCCTCCCTGCTCTTGATCTCCTCGATCTTATTGACCGCAACCTCCAGAGCCGCGATGGACGCTTTGATGATATCCGGGTCGATCCCGACGCCCCAATATTTTTTCCCGCTGCAGATGATCCCCACATAAGCCACCGCCTTGGAGGAAGACCCCTTTGTCATGGAATGCTCTTCATAGACCGACAGCTCGTAGCTGATATCAAAATAATGCTTGATCGCGTTGCTGACCGCATCCAGGCGTCCGTTTCCCACTCCGGTAATGACCTGCTGCTTCCCGCCATGCTGGATCGCTGCGGAAGCCACAATACCGTCCTCCTGCTTGAAATGGCATTCCTCCAGGGTAAACACATTCTTCGCATTGATATAGTGGTCCTCGAATATCTGGTAGATCCATTCCGGGGACAGCTCCTTATGCGCTTTGTCGGAAACATCCTTCACCAGATACCCCACTTCCTCCCGCATCTTCTGCGGCAGGCTGATGCCGAAGTTCTGTTTTAATATGTAATTTACGCCGCCCTTTCCGGACTGGCTGTTGATCCGGATCACGTCCGAATCGTATCTTCTGCCCACATCCTTCGGATCGATGGGAAGATAGGGGACGCACCACTGCTCCGTGTTTCCGTCCTCCCTCCATGCCATTCCCTTTGCAATGGCATCCTGGTGCGATCCGGAAAATGCGGTGAATACAAGCTCTCCCGCATAAGGCTGGCGGGGAGAAACATGCATTCTTGTGAGCCGTTCATAGACCTCGCTGATCTCGCTCATGTTGGAGAAATCCAGTCCCGGGTCCACTCCGTGGGAAAACATATTCATTGCCAGCGTGATGATATCCACATTCCCGGTCCGCTCTCCGTTTCCAAAAAGAGTTCCCTCGATCCGGTCCGCCCCTGCCAGAATCCCAAGCTCCGCCGTCGCCACGCCGGTTCCCCGGTCATTGTGGGGGTGAAGGCTGATGATCGTATGATCCCGGTATTTCATATACTTGTTGAAATATTCCACCTGACTCGCAAATACATGGGGAAGGGCATTTTCCACGGTTGCCGGAAGGTTGATGATGGCCTTGTTCTCCGGGGTGGGCTGCCATACGTCCAGTACCGCGTTGCACACCTCCATGGCGTACTCCATCTCCGTACCGGAAAAGCTCTCCGGACTGTATTCAAAGGTAAAGTTTCCTTCCGTCTCCTCCGCCAGCTCCTTCAAAAGCTTCGCTCCGTCGATGGCGATCTGTTTGATCTGCTCCTTATCTTTTCGGAAAACCTGCTCCCGCTGCGCCACGGAAGTGGAATTGTATACATGTATCACTGCATGCGGAGCACCCTTGACCGCCTCAAAGGTCCGCTTGATGATATGCTCCCTGGCCTGGGTCAGCACCTGGACCGTCACATCCTCCGGGATCATATTGCGCTCGATCAGTGTACGCATAAACTGGTACTCTGTCTCCGAGGCCGCCGGAAATCCGACTTCGATCTCTTTGAATCCCACATCCACAAGCAGCTGGAAAAACTCCACCTTTTCGTCCAGGCTCATGGGCTCGATCAATGCCTGGTTGCCGTCCCGCAGATCCACGCTGCACCAGGTCGGCGGATGGTCGATATAATCCTTTTTCACCCAGTCATAACAGTCTACCGGCGGCATAAAATAAGCCCGTGCGTACTTTTCATAATTCTTCATGGTAACATCTCCTTATATTTTATCAATCATTTTGTCTTATTTTATCTTCGCTTATACTATCACATCCAGGGTATATAATCCAGTGACATTTTTAATCATTTTTATTGATATATTTTATCATCCCAGTTCACTCGTCAGATGCGGAGTGAACGTCCCACCTCGTCACACCCTCATGAAAAAAATCTCCCCCAGCTTTTCCAGACACCATCGGTAATCGCGCACCTCCACTGCTTCGTCCGCAACGATCTCCCGGGTAAAAAGTACTTCATCCCCCAGCATATAGGAAATCTCACCCACCGGATCGCCTTCAAAGACAGGCGCGTCCAGCCCCTCCTCCTTTTCTATATGAACCGAGATCTCGTCGTCGTCCCGAAGCAGGATCCTTTTCCCTGCTCCCTCAGGGCTTCCATCCCCGTCCGTCTGTGTCCCATTGCCTCCGCCCGGTCCAGCAATGGTATGTACCGAAGCGGTCCCGTTGAAACGGTTTCCATCCGGGATGCCGCCCTGGACAGGCACTGTGCCGGTATCCACATCCCTGCATACCTCCTGATAATGAAAGGAATCGATCCCGTAGGTCATCAGCTTTTTGGTGTCCGCCCACTTATAGCCTTTATTGTTGGGCCACCCGCATGCCAGAAGGCTGACGATAAAGGTGCGGTCATCCCTTTGAAGCGCCCCGATATAGCAGTAGCCCGCCTCCCCGGTAAAACCGGTCTTTCCGGAAAGAGCCCCCTCCATCATTTTCAGAAATGCATTGTGGTTATTGCAGGAAAAGCTTCGGCTGCCGTCCATGTTGGTAAACGCATAGCTTTCCGTCCGGGTGATCTCCAGAAACACGCTTTTCTGCGGGGAATCCATGATGCAGTATTTCATGATCCGGGCCAGGTCCTCTGCCGTCGTATGATGGGAGCCCTCCTCATCCGAGGCATCCAGTCCGTTGGGCGTAACAAAATGGGTTTGGGTGCAGCCCGCCTGTCTGGCCTTTTCGTTCATCATGTCCGCGAAGCCCTCCACACTGGTCCCGATATGCTCCGCAATGACCACCGCCGCGTCGTTATGAGATTCCAGCATCAGGGAATACAAAAGGTGCCTGAGCTGGAACTGTTCCCCTTCCCGGACGCCCAGATGGACCTCCGGCTGCGACGCCGCCCTGGCGCTGGCAGTCACCGTATCGTCCAGATTGCCGTTTTCCAGCGCAAGGATGCAGGTCATGATCTTGGTGGTGCTGGCCATGGCCCGCTCCTCCTGTCCATTTTTCGCAAACAAAATACGCCCGCTGTCCGCATCCATCAATACCGCTGACTGGGCGTATAATCCTTCTGGTTCTTTGATCTCCTTCTCAGGCTCTGCATGGACCTCCGCGGCCGTAGTTATCCACATTCCCGCGCATAAAATCAGACATATCCCGCACTTTTTCACCGTTTTTTTGAAGTTATCCACACTCTTTTCCACTTTATCCACAAGTTTTCCACATTCCAAATTCATTTTCATCCTGCACAAAACTCCGTGATACACGCTTTATCCTATATGTATGACTGTCTGTCTTTTCTTAGAACTTATGGAAACGGCATGCGTCCATCTGTGATACAGGCCCGGCATTTTTATGTATTTCAGATCCGTGATATCTGCCTCGGCCCGCCTGCTGTCTGTCCATAATCGGATGTATAGATCACGATGCTTCCTCAGATGTCCAGCTGCAGCTGTGCCTCATCCTCCGCCTCTTCCTTAAAGTGCGCGATCTGCTCCTCATCCAGAGTCGGCAGCTCCTCTAACGACTGCAGGCCGAACCTCCGGAAAAACTCCTGCGTGGTGCCGAACTGGATCGGCCGCCCCGGCGCGTCCAGCCGGCCCACCTCTTCGATCAGCCCGTACTCGATCAGCTTATTGACCGCATGGTCCGTCTTGACCCCCCGGATCTTGTCGATCTCCAGCCTGGTCACCGGCTGCTTATAGGCCACGATAGACAGGGCTTCCAGCATCACATCCGTCAGGACATAGCGCTTCGGCTGCTTTGCGATGCGGATCAGATACTCATAGGCATTCTTTTTGGTGCACATCTGAAAGGAGTCGTCCATCTCCAGGATCTGGATGCCCCGGTCTTCCTTTTTATATCGGTCCATCATATTG
>CATLCV010000330.1 GCA_949893755.1 uncultured Lachnospiraceae bacterium
TCTCCGATAGTGACGGCGGATGGCGATTTGATATCATCCATATGAATTCCTCCTGTCGATATGTAATATAGTATCACAATCAGCAGGAAAAGTAAACATATATACCAAAGTTTTTTATCTACACCCGTTGCTCCGGCCTACTACGCATTCAGTACGGATTTGATGAGGCAGATCGCAGAGGTGCTGGGTGAAACAGAAGATGCGGCATATTATTCGGAATTAAATAAAAAGATCCGCTGGGCTTTTATGGAGGAATACGTGGAGAAAGACGGCCGTATCCAGAGTGATATGCAGGGGATTTATGTATTGGCTCTAAAGCTCCGTCTGGTTTCAGAAGATATACGCCCGAAAGTGGCAGCAAGGCTGTTGGAAAAGATAGCAGAAAATGGGGGCTGTTTGGATACCGGATTTTTATCCGTACCGTTTTTGCTGGACGTTCTGACTGAAAACGGAAACCGGGAAGCAGCGTATCAGCTTCTCTACCAGAAGAAATGCCCCAGCTGGCTGTATGAAGTAGAGAAGGGGGCAACCACAATCTGGGAATCCTGGGGAGCGACCTCAGAAGACGGGGAGATCGGAAAATATTCCTACAACCATTATGCATATGGATGCGTGGGTGACTGGATGTACAGGGAACTTGCCGGAATCCAGATTGAGGAGGCCGGATACCATAAGGCCAGGATCGCGCCGTCCTATGACTGTGGACTGGAATATGTAAAAGGAAGCCTGCGGACCCCTTATGGAACTTTGCAGTCTGTTTGGGAGAAAAAGGGGGAGGCCGTTTATCTGGAAGTGATGATTCCTGTAAATACAAGCGCGGCTGTAATACTGCCTGATGGCCGGGAGGTAAAGGTCGGTTCAGGAACATGGAGATGGAACGGGTGATTCTTTTACAGTCTGTGTATATCTGCCGGAAGCAGATTATGCAGTATGTAATGAAACAGATTTGACGAAAAAGGAAGGAGAAAACACATGGAACTGAAAGCAAAAAATAAGATAGGCTTCGGCCTTGGGACACTTGGAAAAGATCTGATTTCCCCCATTTGGGGCAGCTATCTGATGTTCTTTTACACGGATATTTTTGGAATCAGCGGCACAGCGGCAGGAATCCTGCTTTTCGTGGCTCGGATCTGGGATGCGATCAATGACCCTATGATGGGTGTCATTGTGGATAAGACGAAGACGCGATGGGGCAGATACCGGCCTTATATCCTGCTTGCGCCGATCCCGCTGTATCTCTTTGCAATCCTGACCTTTACCGTGCCGAATCTGGCTTCAACCGGAAAACTGATTTGGGCATATGTGACTTATATCGGAACCGGAATGGCATTTACGGCTTATGATGTGCCGATGTGGGGAATGCTTTCTACACTGACAAGATCAGAGGATGACCGCAATCAGATGATCTCCTATCTGAGAAATCTCAGTACTGCCGGATATCTGGTGATGGTCTATGCGGCGCTGCCTCTGGTATCTATTCTTGGACATGGCAGCCAGTCTGCCGGTTTCCGCAACCTGATGATCGTGACCTGCGTGGTTTCCTACATATTTGCGTTGATCTGCTTTTTCAGCACAAAGGAACGTTACAATACGGAATCGAATTCTGCAACCCTGAAAGACATGATAAAATCTCTGATCATCAATAAGCCTTTGATGATATTGATCATCAGTATGACTGTAATGTACATTTTTCAGAATATGCCGTCTGCCGTAGGAACTTATTTCATTATGTATAACCTGCAGGCACCGGATATGGTAGGATTGGGGCTGATGCTTCCGACACTGGCATCCTTTGTAGGTATTTTCATCGCACCGTATATTGCAAAGAAGCTGGGGGGCAAGCAGACCATCATCGTTGGCTTTGCGGCATATATTATTCTGGGGATCCTGGGCTTCATCGTTGCTTCCAAGAATTTTTCGGCATATGCGGTGGTGGCATTCCTGCAGGGGGTCTGCTGCGGACTGCCAAGCGTGTTACTTTCTGCCTATATTGTTGACTGCTCCGATTGGGCAGAATGGAAATATGGTGTGCGCTGTGACGGCACGGCATTTTCGCTGCAGAGTTTCGCAGTGAAAGCCGGACAGGCATTGTCCGGGGCAATCGGCGGTTTCGTGCTGGGAATGACAAGCTATGCGGCAGGAGAAGCCGTTCAGGCAGACTCTGTGATCGCAGGATTGAATGCAGCGCGTTATCTGGCACCGGCGGCACTGGCATTGGTAACAGTAGGAATTATGGCACTCTATCCGATCACGAAGGAAATGAAAGCGCAGATTATGGCAGAACTGGAAGAGCGGCGGAAAAAGGCATGACTTGATTAAGATATCAGAAGAGAGGATCATCGGGTGACCGATGATCCTGATTTAGTTTGAGGACTTTTTGCGATATGTTCCAGGAGTCATTCCGTAAGCCTTTTTAAATAGCTCATAAAAATGAGTATGGTTCGAGAAATTCAATTCTGACATAATGTCTGAAACAGAACGATTTGTATGGGATAACAAATGGGCGGCCCTTTTCAGGCAAAAAGTCATACAGTAGTCAAAAAGATTCATGCCAGTATACTTTCGAATAATGCGGCTGATATAATCACCACTGTAATGCAGTGAAGTCTCAAGTTCATTTCTGGTAATTCTTCCATTTGTATCTTCGATTAAGTGGCTTATTCGTGTAAATAAAAGAAAATCAGAATGCATTTCCAATTGTATCTGCGTAATATGATAGTTTTCAGTCAGAGAAAAATATTCAATCAGGGAGCATATATATGCTTTCATCATATAAGAAGCTCCAAAATCAGGGAGCATCAAGGTATTCATAAGATGATCTGATATTGTATGCAATTGAGTCAGATAATCTGTATTTTGGAATACCGGATAAATATCAAGATATTCCTTTGTGTTATGAGTAATCGTGTCCGCTTTAATGAAGTTTAATATCTGGCCATTTAATATGCTGATTTCTTCATTAAAACAGACAGATGTATAAGAATCAAATAATTCATTTATAAATTCTGGCGATAAATCCAGAAACAGCAGCCTGGCTTCTCCGCTGAATTTTTCGGTATGACGGATATTTCTGTTAATTAAACATGCGGAGCCAGGTCCATAAAGATATTCCTTGTCTTCGATTTTATGGATTACCTGCCCGTCCAAAACAACCATAAATTCATAGAAATCATGATAATGAAGCGGCCGGCATTTGTTATAAGGACTATATTGTTTCATCGAAAGGCTATGGAATGAACTTTCTAAAGGTGACAGAGAGATGACATTCAAATAATCAGTCTCGTTAGTTCCACTGCAATACTCATATGTAATCTGATAATGAGAATCTATATGATAGAAGGATTCCAGAACACTCTCGCCATTGTGTATTTTTAACGTGGTTCCGCTTTGGACGATCATTTCAGAGTTATTTGTGTTTTGTGCCATAAGAATTTCCCCCATGAAAATATATTCCCATATATGTTATAAAATGCAAGAGTATTATCGGATGGTGACATTGCAGGCATTGTGCAAAGTTTATAGAATATGAACTATAAACAATATCATTATAAGCAGCTTATATGAAAAAGTAAAGAAAAGGAAGGGTTTTTTTATGAAGGAGAAGAAGTATTTAAAATGGTATCAAAAATTGGCATATGGCTCAGGAGATGCAGCGGCAAACTGCGGTTATGCATTAATGTCCAGTTTTATTCTTCTGTATCTTACTACGGTAGCAGGATTGAATGCGGCAGTAATTGGCACACTGATGATGGTATCGAAGATTTTTGATGGTGTTACAGATGTATTTTTTGGAACAATGATTGACAGGACGAAATCAAAGCTCGGAAAAGCAAGGCCCTGGATGCTTTACGGACAAATTGGAGTTTCGGCAAGTCTGTTTCTGGTATTTAGTATTCCGAATATGAGTGAGACAATGCAGTATGCATATTTCTTTGTATTCTATACAGCATTTAATGCGGTCTTCTTTACTGCAAACAATATTGCTTACGCAACATTGTCAGCGCTTATCACGAAAAATGCGGAGGAGAGGGTGC
>CATLCV010000331.1 GCA_949893755.1 uncultured Lachnospiraceae bacterium
GTTTCCCGCCGCGCTGAAAAGTTTTGCGTCAATAACTCAAAAAAGCACTTGACAAAACGCTTCATGGGGAAATTCCGACGATATTAAGCCTTTCATCAAACAGAGTTACCCACAATTCCATAAGACAGCCAGTTATACACATTACCACAAATCCAAACTTAGGAGAAATCCAAACTTTTCCGCAAATCACTTGAAAATAAAGGATTCTTGCAGAAAAAGTTTGGATTTCGTTTTAATGATTTCAGCGTTTCAAGCCACAGAAATCAGCCAGTGAGCCACTGCTGTCTTTCCATTTTTTGGTGACATTCTTTTCTTTTTCGCCCTCCAGTGTAGCCAGCGCTTTCCGTTTATCATCCGTTGTTATGTCCAAATACCGCATGGTTGTATCCAGACTTGCATGGCCAAGGAGAAAACTAATCTGTATGATATTCATGCCATCTTCCAGCCAATGGGTAGCTTTGGCATGGCGAAACTGGTGTGCATGGGTATCCAGGGGAACTTCTGGGCACCTTTTGTGGGCGTCTGCCGCATATATTTTTATCCGTTTATTGAGCGCTGGCTCAGTCAGCTTTACATATTTTCCACCTACACGGGAATAGAATAAATACGTTTCCAGATCCGGCACAGGTTCATGGAATGCTTTCAGATAGACCCGGATATGCTCAACAGCCCTTGGAAGAAGGTAAGCTGTCCGTATCTTGTTACCCTTCCCGTACAGGTTTACGTAAGGCTTGGCTGCATCAAGGTACAAATGCGAGAGCTTAATGGACAGGATTTCATCAAGCCTTGCGGCAGTTGCATATAAAAGTGTCAGAAAAACCAGATCCCTTTTCCCCGTCCGGGTGGAAGGGTCTGGCGCTGCCAGTATTGCGGCAACCGCTTCACGGGTAAGTCCTTCCGCCTTCTTTTTCTGGCACTTCTGGCGCTTGATTAGTTTTGCCTCCTGGTATAAGTACAGGAGCCCGATCTCTTTGTTTCCTATGAATTCCAGAAATGCCCGGAGGGAACTGAGCCGTATATTGCACGTTTCCGGGGAGCAGTGCCTTACATCCTTCAGCCAGATAATCCATTCTTCTATGAAATTCCTCTCAAGGCAGATCCTTCCAAGGCTGTCATGCGTGATTCCTTTTTCTTCAAGGAATGCGATATAAAGGGTCAGTGCATCCCGGTAAGATTTCAGTGTATGTTCGCTGGACGTCAGAAACTGTGGCGCATAATCATGGAGGAATTCAGAGATATATCCTGCAATGCGGGCAGCTTCCCTGTTATTCTTCTTCATAATCCACCTCCGGCACGATGCTGTTGAAACTTTCCTCTGTTTTTTCCTGTATCATATCTGCCAGTCTTGGGACAACAGAATAATAATACAGCGTGGATTCTGTGTCACGGTGCCCCATTGACCTTGCCAGATAATGGAGGCGGTCATTAAAACCAAATACATCATCCTTCCAGCTATTGATATTTGCAGTAGCATAATTATGCCGAAGATCATAGGCGACAGTATTCCCCTTTTTACCGTTTGCCTTTTTCCACAGCACAGAAAAGTTATAGGATACCCATGCACGTGAATAAGGCTGTCCGGTCGGTGATTCAAAAAAGTATGTCCTGTCAGGGCAGAGCCTGTCTGCTGCCCGGTCGTAGCGCTCCAGCAGTTCTGTTATGCTTTGGTGGAGGGCTACATAATGCTGGTCATAGCCTTTTGATTTCTGTATATCAAGCACGCCATGCCCAAGGTCAACACTGCTGCGCATTAAGAATCGTGCCTCTGTTGTACGGATTCCGCTGCTGTAAAGGAGGCGGAAGAATACAGGGCACGTTATCTTTCTTAATTCAGAAGCATAAGCCATCCGCCCCCGGCAGGGTATGATGCTGTCACATTCATGGAAGAACCGTTCCAGTTCTTCCTGGCTGAACGCATGGGGGATACGCCGTTTTTTATTCTGTTTCAACACCGGCGGCGGAAGGATATCCGTTTGGCCATGTTTATGGAGGTACTCAATAAAAAGGCGGATGACCAATGTCCGGGTGTAACAGGAATTCACGTTTTCCGTTTCACGTTTGGCGCACCATGTATCCACCATTTCCTGCCGGAGCGCTTCCGCGGGGTAATGTTTGGCGCAATAATGGTCAAAAGCCCTTATATTCAGCCCGAAAACAGTTTCATTCCATGCGCCCGATGTTTTACGGCTGTTTACAAAAGCTTCTATTCTGTCTGAAAACCCTGAATGATAAATACTCATAGCGGAAACACCTCCTTACTGACGGGAAACGGCTCAATGCTGAGTGCGCACTCCCGAAGGTGCTGTATGTCGGCGGATAGATAACAGTCAAGCGATTTCGGGGCAGTATGGCCGAGTGTTTCGCTGATCACAGGACGGGCAATGCCGTTCCCTGCAAGGGCTGATGCCACATGATGACGGAACAGGTGTGTTCCCTGCCGTTTTCCTTCACCCTGACGGATACCTGCAGCCTCGTAAACTTTTGAAACGGCTTTCCAGAGTGAGCCTCGTGACAGCGGGCTATAAGGTTTTGTCCTGCACAGAAAAATATATGCTTCCTCCGAGGAAGGGCGTTCCAAGGTAACATAGTCATATATGGCATTGCCGACTGCCGCAGACATAGGAAGGATCAGTCCGTTTGCGGTTTTCTGCTGGATCATACGGATCTCTTCCTTTTCCCAATCAATATCTGAAAATTTCATACAGGAAATATCACAGCCCCTGATTCCTGTAAAGAAGAGCAGCATTCCAATGGCCCTGTCCCTCATGCAGAGTCCGGAATCGGGACAACTGAGCGCATTGTGGATCGCATTGGCTTCTTCTGGGTTCAGATATGGGATATTTTTTCTTCGCTGACGGATGACAGGGATATATGCGAGGATTCGTCTGGCCGGTTCCGTATGGATTCCAAGCTCCGATTTAAATACTGAAGCAACCGTATCCCTGTATCCGCCGCTTAAAGGGCTGCGCCCATCTTCGCGGACAAAATAAGAAATGACATCATCTTCGGTTATGTCATTTAAAGATTCCCTGCCGCGATTCTGCATTGCCAAAAGGAAACTGGATGCACTAAAGGCAGTTCTATAGAGAGTGGATTCTTTTAATCCCCTCTTTGCTCCGGAATCTTTATAAATGTCTATCACTTCACGGAAGACAGGATTAAGTTGCCAGTAAGAACCACGTTCTGCTGATGTTTCTGCACATATACCGGCTGGATATTTTCCATAAAGATCAAATTTTTCAAGGATTCCGTATACCCGCCGATAGTTTACCTGCATTTCACGGGATTTAGTCTGACTTATCCGTATGCGGCAGGCATCCCCATAAGATTGGATGTTTTCCCTGTCCTGGTTACGGATCAGCCAGTTGATCTCCGTTTCCAACCTTGTGATATAGGATTTTGAGTATCCATGGGCTTTTAGTTTCTGAATCAAGTCAGCATAGGTATTGTTTGTTTTTTTGAATTTCATGTGCTGATCACCTCCTGAATCCTATGGTATTAGATTCAGAAAGAGTACAAAATAAAATCCAAACTTTTTTCTACAAAAATCCCTTATTATCAAGCGATTTATAGAAAAGTTTGGATTTCTCATAAGTTTGGATTTGTGGGAATGTGTATAACTGCCTTGCTTATGGAGTTGTGGGAAACGCTGTTTGCAGGACGTGGGAAAGCTGCCCTTTGCTTTTCCATGTGCTGTGAACGGCGTTTTCCATGACGGAATAGGCAGTTATGCACATTTCCATAATGCAAAGGTCTTTTCCCTGTCCTTTTCTTTTACGCTTCTGTATCTTCCGGCAAGTCTGCCGCGTCAATCTCGTAATAGTCAAAGACTTCATCGGGCTTGACGATAGCGGGGCGGCGGCGCAAGTGCTTCTCCATGTCAAAGGCGTTCTTCGGGTCTGCGTCGGACAGGTACTTGTATTTCGGGTGCTTCGTTATGTCGAATTTGTCCGAAAAGAACGGGCGCACCCCGCGTAGCTGCAAGATACATTTCCCTCCG
>CATLCV010000332.1 GCA_949893755.1 uncultured Lachnospiraceae bacterium
AGAAACAGAAGCCCCAAAAGAAGATATTTGTGTGACCGGCATTCATTATCGTTTGTGCCGGGGCGCATACCAAAGAAGATCAAGGAGGAGAGCTGGGCTGCGGCCCGGCATAATCACAAGTATGAAAGTATGATTTTAATTCATCATATCCGGCATGATCCGATCCGCCATATAGATCAATAGATTCGTATAGTCCGCGCTTATGGAATGCATCCAGAAATTCAGGGAATGTAAGTGTGGTCATTGTAAGCACCTCTGTGTCCCCGGCTCCCAGCTTGCAGCCGTCTCGAGACACTGCAGAAAATCCTTGCCCGAAGATCCGATCATATTAATATAGACATGACTCTGATACTCTTTTTTGCAAATTTTTCCAGAATATATGTTTTTCCGACCTGACGTGCTCCCTCAAGTTCCAGAACCTTATGATTGCTTTTACTTTTCCACGCAAGTAATTCCTTGTAAATGTCACGTTTTAGTTCCATACTCCCCCTCCTTCTTTGTTGGCTGTTCTAAAAATAAATTATCTACATAAAAGAATAGCACAAATCCGTAAGGTTTACCACTTCACCCATTCAAAAATCCGAACATATTTTCAATAAAACAGTAGCTTTTTCAAAGAAATTGTGTATAATGTAAAGAGAGGTTCATACAGCCTCCGTGTTGTTCTTTTAAGTGCTTTTTGGCCGACAAGGCCGCATAAGAAAGAATAGTTTGACCGACAAGGTCTCTCTGGTCAGCCAGAGCAGGGTACGGTTAGCGCCGTACCCTTTTTTACTGTCTATAAACAAAGGAGAAATTTATCAGTTTGAGTTCGGTAAAAACTATATTCCAGAAATGTCTTATGAACACAGAGGACTCATAATTGGTGTGAAGCAGAAGTTGCTCTATGTTCTTCCAATCTTTTCTTATGATTTACACAGGCATCCAGATGTATACCACCCCATCAATAATCCAAATTCCAAAAGCAACCTGTTCCTGCTGAAAAAAAGCGAATTTTCCTTCATTAAACATGATTCAATACTGAAGCTAAATGATATAAGAACCGTCAGTATCAACAGAATACTTTATCAGCAAAGCGGACGTATCTCGCCGTCATCTGATACATACAAGCAGATAGAAACACTGGTACTGAAAAAATATTTCCCTAATTTCTATCACGACTTTGAACAAGCTTCTCAAACGATCACATCGCTGAATAAGCAGCTCCAAATAGCCGTAACATATCAAAATCAAATAGAATCTGAGAATGAAAAGCTCAAGGCAGAATTAACTGCCTTGAAAGAGCAAATTTTCTCAAAAGGAAAGGATCACATTTAAGGCCGCCGCACTTCACTCCACTCCCCGCAGCCTCTCCACCACCGTCCCTTTTTTCTCCATACTCCGGTAAGCCATCAGCGGCACCGCCGCGCAGACCGCCAGCACAAGTACCGAAGCCGCCGCCATCGGAAGCGCCGGCACCGCAAAGGGCACCTTCCGGTAGTTCATGGACTGGTACAGCGCCCAGGTCACCGCCAGCCCGGCCGTCCAGGTGACGCAGAGGGATCCGCCCGCGAACAGAAGCCCTTCCAGCACCAGCATCTTCCGAACCTGCTTTGCGCTCATACCGACGCTTTCCATGACCGTAATCTCCAGCTCCCGGCTCCGGATATTTCCCACCAGCGTATTCACATAATTCAGGATCCCGATCAGGGCCAGGATCAGCACGATCCCGAGTCCCACCTCCATCATATTTCCCTGGGCCTTTTTCACGGACTTCATCTCTTCCAGCTTGGATTCGCAGGAAATGTTTTTGGAATACCCGCTGTCTTCGACCATCCGCCGCAGCTCTGCCTCAATCTCTTCATCATACTCCTGCCGGTAGCGGAGGCTGACCTTGAACACAAAGGCATGTTCCGAAAATTCCCGCAGGGCGCGGCTGCTGACGATCACCGTAGGGGCGAAGCTGGCCAGACCTCCGGTATAATAATACTCATCCGTCAGACCTGCGATCTGAAATGTCCTCATATGCTCCGGGTCCTCAAAGACGCCGCAGGCCACTTCCTTTCCCTGTACATCCCCGTCCGTAAAATCCAGATCGTCCCGGTACAGGATGCAGGTCTCCCCGCGTAAAAATGCTTCCTCATCCACAGGCTGCGCCAGCGTACTGTTCAGATAAGAGAACTCCTCCTCGTCGATCCCCACCAGAAAGGAACTGTATTCCTCCGGGTGCTCCTGATATTTCTTCCTGCCCTCCTCATAAGTCTCATATGGCATCCACATGTCATAGAACTCTTTCATCCACATTTCTGAAAAATCCGGTTCCCAGGGGACCAGGATCTCCGCGCACAATACCTCGTGGACCTCTTCCAGAGCTTCCTTCCCTTTCAGCTCCTTAAGAAATTCCTCGTCTATCACCTGCCGCCGGTTCTCCCGGTCTTCTTTTTTCAGAGTCTTATTCACCAGCACCATGTCCATATCCATGTAGTTGGACACGATCGTCCGTGCCGCCTGGCTGTCCAGCAGAGTGACCAGACACAAAAACAGCGACAATCCGACAGACAGAGACAGGATCACCATTCCGGATTTCTTTTTGTCCTTCCTGAGCTGCTCCTTTGCCAGGCGCCACAGGATGCCGCCCCGCCCGGTCCTGCGGCTTCGTTTCCCGGACTGCACCGGACGGTATCCCAGCGCTTCCACCGGGGACGCGGCTTCCGCGATCCGTGCCGGTCTGTACCCTGCCGCAAATACCGTCAGCCCGGACAGAACCACTGCCAGAACCACCACCGCAGGATGAAATGCCACCCGGACGCGTTCATTTTTTCCCAGATAAACTCCCATGGATCTCACAACCGAGGGGATCACCCAGAAGGACACACCCATTCCGGCAAGCAGACCTCCCGCGGTTCCTGCCGCCGCTAGAATGGCCAGCTGCCGCCGCACCAGACAGCGGATCTGCCTCCCTGACATTCCCACGGTCTGCAGCAGCCCGTAATACCGGATGTTGCCGGAAACGGAAAGATACATGATATTGTAGATCAGCAGATAGGCGCACAGACAGGCGATAGCCGCCAGCCCCAGGATGCCCCCAAGGACCTGAACCGAATACTCATATTCCAAATTGAAAAACAGGTTCTGCTGTTTTTCCAGGTTCAGGCTCTCGGTAAATGCCTCCTGCTTTGCCCGTGTCATGATCGTCTGCTTAAAATCAATCATATACCGTCCGGAGCCTACATTGGACAGTTCCTCCCCGGTCTGGTCGTAAAAAGCTTTGGACACAAACAGGATATTTGAGTCTCCGTATCCGTCCCACATGCCGGAGATCCGGAACTCCCCTGTAAATTCCCCCGAGCCGGTGCCGTAGGTCATGGTAAAGGTATCTCCTGTTTTTAGTCCTTCCAGGCCGCAGGCTTTAAGGCAGTCTCTTTTGACCAGCACCTCATTGTACTCCCGGGGATAATGTCCCTCCATCCAGGTTCTGCCGGGCCTTCGCATTTCCTCCCAGCAGACTTCATCGTTCCAGATCAGTCCGGCATCCGGCGTATCATTCCGATCGGTCTCCACCACATAACCTGCCACCGCCTCGATTCCGGAATGCAGGATGTCGGGATTTTCCCGGCACAGCTTCTCCTGCTCCGGGGTCAGGCCGTACAGATACGCGTCAAAATCCGCACCATGGAGCCGGATATTCTGTGTCCGCTGCATTTCAAAAAAAGTGATCCCTACCGTAAAAACGCAGAACAGTAAAAAGGAAGAAAACAGGATTGCCAGAAAAATGCTGATATTCCGCCGCCGATTGGTCCGAAAGGAACGCCTGGCCATGCTCTGGATGACTGCGGTGTTGTTATTTTTCAGCATGGCTGACACCGCCTTTCTCTTCCGGATTCCCTTCATCCGCCAGAGCATCCGCTTGGGATCCGTCCATACAGGAACCTTTCGTCCCCTGATCCTTCCCCCGTTCTGTTCCGCTTCGCCCCACGATCCGCCCGTCCTCGATCCGCACGATCCGATCCGCCA
>CATLCV010000333.1 GCA_949893755.1 uncultured Lachnospiraceae bacterium
GGTCTTGGAATCCAGATTTCCGGTGGGCTCATCGGCCAGGATGATGGCCGGTTTGGTGATCAGGGCGCGGGCAATGGCGACACGCTGCTGCTGTCCGCCGGAAAGGTTATTCGGCATATTCTGCAGCTTATCTTCCAATGCCAGCATCCCCACAATCTCGTCCATGAACTTCCTGTCTGCCGTATCGCCGTCCAGCTCCACAGGCAGGACAATATTTTCATAGACATTCAGGATCGGGACAAGGTTATAGTTCTGGAAGATAAAGCCGATGTTGCGGCGGCGGAAGATGGTCAGCTCCTCGTCATTCTTTTTGGCCAGCTCATCCCCACGGACAATAACATTGCCGGAGGTAGGCGTATCCAGCCCGCCCATCATGTTCAGCAGGGTGGATTTACCGCTGCCGGACGTTCCGACGATCGCCACAAACTCCCCCTGTTCCACAGAGAGGTTGACGCCATCCAGGGCGCGGGTAATGTTTGGCTCACTTCCATAATACTTTTTCAGATCAATTGTCTGTAATACATTCATAATCAAATTCTCCTTTCAAGGCTTTTTATAAGGACATTATAAAATCCAAATGTCACAGAAATGTCCGAAGCGGCATAAAAAATGCGGCTGAAATGTTACACGACTCGGACATTTCAAAAAATTATCTTGTAGGGAGCATAATGGAGAATTCCGAACCCCTGCCCGGCTCCGAAACCACTTTGATATAGCCGCCCTGTCTCGTTACAATCTCGCGGGTCAGATACAGGCCAATGCCCACGCCCTGCTGTTCGTGTACCTCTTCCTCACGATAGAAACGCCGGAAAATAGCGGCCTGATTGCTCTCTGGGATACCCTTGCCGGTATCGGACACACTCAGTTTTACATACATTTCCCATTGTTCTACTGAGATTCGGATTGCTCCTCCGGCTGGGGTATATTTCACTGCATTGTCCAGCAGGTTGAACACAGCTTCCGCCGTCCACTTGCTGTCATGAGAAAGGCACAGATCATCCGGACAGTCCACCGTTACGCAAATATCTTTTTTCTCCGCTGCATATACGATGCCGCTTAAGGCCATCGCCAGCGTGTCGATCAGCGGGGCGTCTTTCTTTTCCAACCGGATTGCCCCGGTTTCCAACCGGGAGGTTTTCACAAGAGCCTGAAAAAGAAACTCCAGCTTGTCTGTCTGATTCCGGATACCTTGCAGGAACTCCCGCTGTTCTTCTTCTGTGACCGGCTTTGAAAGCAGCGTGTCCGTCACCATTTTCAGATTTGCTACTGGTGTTTTCACCTGATGGGAGACATCCGACACCAGCATCTGCAGCTCCTGCCATTCCTCATCCACCTTCCGCCGGTTCTCCTGCATGATCCCATATAACCGTGAAAGACGGTAGCTGATACGGGCAAAGAGTGTTTCACTGTCCGCAACGCGCACAGACTCTCCACTTCCGCTTATCATCTGATCCATTGCCTGACAAAGCTCCCCGGTAAATACGGAAAGCCGCTTGCTGAAGGCAATCGACAGAAGGAACATCCATACAAGGGCACAGAGCATTAGCAGCATGCCGGAGGTCAGCACCCATATCTGTCCTGTCACCGCAAAGAAAACCGCGCAGATGGCCAGCATGGAAACTGCCATGCCGCCGCTGACCAGCAGGAATATCCTTTTTACAGAGATTCTCCCCAGGTTCATTTTTTCTCACCTCCCATCCACTGATATCCGATTCCATAGATCGTTTTGATATAAGTATCGCCCTCAGCCTCAATCTTGCCCCGGATACGGCTGATGGAGGTTGTCAGTGTGTGTTCGTCCACATAGTTTTCATCCGCATCCCACAGCCGCTCCAGAAGCCGCTGCCTAGTCAGGATCTGTTTGGGATTTTTGCAGAACAAATGCAGCATCTTATACTCCATGGGGGAAAGGGTAATGGTCTTTCCGTTCAGCGCAGCAGTCTGCTCCGAAAAGTCCAGAAACAGCCTGCCGTCGTCATAGAAATCCTTTGCCAGTCCCCGGTGTTCCAGCATAGCGAACATTGCCCGTATTTTCCGCAGCAGCGCCCCAATGGAAAAGGGCTTGGTAATATAATCCACCGCCCCAACTTCATACCCACGGATCTGGTCGCTCTCCTGGTCATTGGCAGTCAGGAAGATCACCAGCGTGTCAGGGTTCTCCGGCTTTATGAGTCTGCACAGGTCATAGCCGCTGCCGTCCGGCAGGTTGATGTCCAGAAGTACCAGGTCATATTCCGTCTGCGTCAATAACTCGGTGGCTGTGCCGGCATTCAGAGCTGATACGGTATCATAACCCTCAGAGATCAGGTTGTAAGTCAGCGTTTTATTTAAAAGGCCGTCATCCTCTACCAGCAAAATCTTTTTCATATCCACACTCCTTTGCTTTTTTACATAGTATAACAAAAATGTCCGCGAAATGTTACAGCGGACAACTTTTTCATCCTATATTCATCATGGAATATTCCATTTCCAGCAAAAAGGATAACCCAAATCCCAAAACAGCCAGGCCGACGATAGTTAGGAACTGTTATGAGTATGCAGGCAGTGCCAGGGATTCTGATTTGACATGTTCATACGAAAATTTGGTTGTTGAGTATATGCTAAAGTGGTACAATTGTATTTATGAATGGTAAAACCTGACATCAGAAAGGATTGTTGACATGAATATACAGATTTTGGAACTATCAAAGCAGAGCGATTTTTCAAAGAGCGGGGTATTTGACTGATATGAAGAAAAGGGCATAAGTAAAGGCGAATTTATTTCGGTAGTTATATAGTATTAGAAGCGGCTGAACTATTGCCATTTACAAATCGAAAGGGGATGAAATCAGAATGATAAGTGCAGAGTTGCAGCACAATCCGTATTTGTTAGAAACAAATGTCAAGTTTAATGGGCAAAGTCCTAAGATTAACAGCCAAATTGAGAAATATGAGAATCAATTATTATCTGACTGGGTAAATAATGTTCCAAGAATATTTTATGATGAGATGAATGGATATGATTTTGATTTGATTTTTTCAGGAACAGAATATGATTTCCAAAAATTAAATCAGGCGTTTGTACAACTTGGAGTTACATCAGAGCAGGTAAGGCTTATTATGCGCAATGAGTTAGAGGATGCGGAAGTAAAAAGCAAAGAAATCAGGGAGATGATTGATTGGCTTAGAGCGGAAAGAAATAGACAGTTTGATTTTGATGCTTTTTACGATGCAAATAAAGAATTGTTTGAGGAAACATTTTCATGTGTAGTGGTCAGAGGGATGGATGAATTGACAGAAGGATTGACATTTACTATTGAGAATGTGAAAAATATAGAGGAAATAGAAGGAACAAACCTTACGTATGTTCCAGTTGTATTTGTTGTGGAGGAAAATACACTCCAACAATTTAGAGATGAATTGACAAAATTATTCGCTAGAAAAGATGTTGACCAGAAACAGTTGTTTTTCTATGTTTCACCATCGATGGATCAAGACTATATAATTCGATTTATTTGTGACTTAGGAGTAAAAAATCCACAGCTGATTTCAAAAATTGATGATGGAAATATTGCAGCATACATAAAGAATTTTCCTATGGTTGCACATGTTAGAGAAGTGATTCAAATTGTTGAAAATGAAGTAAACACAATGGCTGTTCGACTTAAAGAACAGAATGAGCAGAGTGCTGTTAAAAATAATGAGGTCTACGATCAGATTGCTGAACTTGAAGAAATTATAGCAAACATTAAGGAAACAGATGTGCGTTTTGTTAATTTGGATAACTATTCAGGGGGAAATAGATTTAACGACTTAAAAGGTGAGTTAGAAAGTTTGATAAGAAGGTGGAAGAGCCGTAAAACAAAAGTTGTTGGAGAATCAGATATAGATAAGAACGCAGCAGAATATGAACAGGAGCTGCTTAGATGTATTGGAGAATTTTATAAGGAGGCGATTATACATTATCAGTTCGAGAAAGAGAGGCTCGAAAAAGAATTTAATAAGG
>CATLCV010000334.1 GCA_949893755.1 uncultured Lachnospiraceae bacterium
CCAGAATGTGAAAGCAGAATCGATCCTTTTGGCGTTTGCACATGACATCAATAAGCTGCACCATAAGATTCAAGGAGACAGAACAGGGAATCACCTGTTTCCCTTAAAGAAAAGGGCATAAAAATAGACCTTTCAAAAGACTCAGGTCCTGTCTGGTGGCAGGGCCTGGGAAAGTATGCCCATCCAGAAAAACAGAGGGGAATACCGCTCATATTTCAACAAAAAAACCTCTCTTTTTAGAAAAAGGGGCTGTTATGTCTGAGATTTTTTTATCTCTGGTGCAACAGCCCCGTACAGGTGGAAAAGTTCACGCATTTCAATACATTTCAATGACAGTTCACACCAAATCTATTGAAAAGTGCGGCAGGGAGCGTTAAACTGTTCCTATACCCGATGGGCATTCCCTGTCGGAGAAATGGAGGAGGACAGATATGACGATTTCAGGAATCGGTTCGGCCGGCGGTATTCAGAATCAGGCTCCTTCTGTGGATACGCAGTCAATTGAGCAGAAGATCCAGAAGCTGCAGGAGCAGCTGAAAAAGGTGAAGGAGGATGAGAGCCTGCCTCCTGAGGAGAAGCAGAAAAAGATTCAAAAATTAGAGGAACAGATCCGGCGTCTGGAGGAGCAGAAACGGAAAGCTGAGCAAAAGGAACAGCAGAAAGAGGGAACGCCCGGGGAGGAAGCGGAAAAAAAGTCTTCCAGGATGTCTCTTGACGATGCAGTGGGAAATTATGTGGATGAATGGGGATGATATGGAGAACCTCCGGCCTGTGCATATGGGCCGGGGTTTTTTCTTAGGAACCGGCGCATCTTGAACTGCCTGTTTCTCCGGCTGCACGGATTAAAAAAGTTTAATCTTGTGAAAACCGGCTGCATTAGTTATATTTTTTCGCCGTCGCATACAGCGGAACGAACAGCCCGGCCAGATACGCGATCAGGAGCAGTAAGCCAGTCGGAAAAGAAAAATTTCCCATGGGATTCCCAAAAAGCTGCAGCAGAAATGCGCAGGGCAGAGGGGCAATCAGCATGGAAGCGACCGACCAGGACCGCAGACATTTTACAACATGGGGCCAGTTACGGTTATTGAAGCAGATACTGGGAAGGGACAGCTGGAATATCCCGTCATTGTATCCGCGGACCTCATATTCATCGTAGTATGCGGGCAGCGTTTCTTTGATAAAAAACCATGCGTAAATTCCGAAGATCAGACTGAGAAGCTCGAACACCCCGAGAAGGCTCACTGCGAGGCCGATATTCCAATGGTTCCATGGAAGGAAGCGGAATATCAGCAGCAATTCCAGTGCGGTAACGGCCGTACTGCCTCCGAAAAGAAGGGCATGCTTTTTCCGGTCCGTTTTTGACGCCGGGGTGTCTTCCGAAAATGACAGAGCTTTTTTGACCAATAATTCGACATGGTTGGCATCCATTTCGGAAGCATGATCCAGCTTCCGGCCTTCCAGCAGCTCCGTCACGGAGACTTCCAGGATTTCCGACAAAGGGATGAGCAGGGAAATATCAGGCATGCTTAAGCCCCGTTCCCATTTGCTGACCGCTTTGTCTGATACATAGAGCTTTTCTGCCAGCATTTTCTGCGTATATCCTTTTTCCTTCCGGTGCTTTGCGAGAAATTCTCCGAAGGCCGTCTTGTCCATTTCAAACATGGTGCCACCTGCTTTCCGTAAGATTCAAAAGCTGTAGAAAAATAATTGATATAGATTGTGTAAGATGTGTCAGTTATTTCACTACAATTTCTTACATGCCACACCTGGTTCTGATATGACATGCAGCGCTATGGCAACAGTTTAATCCTTTCCGGCCGAAAGAGCAACCGACCAGCAGTAGAATAGGCCGAAGATCCGCAAAAACAAGTGTATACCCATGGTTTATATTAAGGAACTGCCCCCGAATCTCTCACAAATTATGGAATACATCTCAGAAAGTATTTTCAAACACGTTTTAACCGATGAGAACTTTTTTTCCTTTAAATGCAAACCCGTAATGGCGGATTCTATGTTTGGGAATCCCGCGTGCAATCAATGCGGCATCATAATTTTTTTTCTGAATCTGCGTGTGCGCGGCCTTTAAGGTATCCTCCAATGTTTTCTCCCTGCCGGGGGTAAAAACTTTGAATTCAAATACATAAGCATTCTCATTTTTATCTACAGGTTCCATGACTACATCATATCGTCCCAGACCGCTTTCACGATTGGAAGTAATGATATAGTGGATTCCGGAATCTACGATCAAACCCAACACAAATCCGTGATAAAATCTCTCTGGCTCTGTTTTATCTGACGGATGGTTTCCTGTGTCAAAAGAGCTGAATACAGTTTCTGTGATCTGATTCATATACTGGTTCATATAATCGATGTCATCCGCGATCAATGCCTTTATAAAGTCATTGTATCGGACAGACGGTTTTTTAAACCATCTGCGGATCATTTTGCGAAACTCCTTTTTTACCTCCAGATTTGTAAGCGACAGGTGATATAAAGGTTCCTCTTCCTCGTCTGAAATATGATCTGCCCGCAGATATCCTGATGCCAGGAGAAGGCTCCAGATTGCTTCACTGCTTTCATCAAGCTGACTGAATATGATCTCTTCATCCAGTGCCGTTACAAGCGGCTTGTCATTCAGCAGATCCTCCACTGCAATCTTTACATCAGGAGCGCCCTGCATGATCAAAGCCCCGACCAGGCTGTTGGAACTGGTATTTGCCCAATAAGCGGCAAATTTCCGGTTGTCGAGATATTTGGTGATGGACCAGGGGTTATAAATATCTCTTTGGCTTCCAAACCGAAAACCATCGTACCAAAACTGCACTTTTTCCAGATTTGCGGATAATTCAAAGGTATCCAACGCCGCGGAAACCTCTTCCTGTGTAAAACCAAATGCCGCGGCATACTTTTCAGAAGTCGTTGTCACCACTTCCAGATTATTGATATCCGAGAAAATGGACTCTTTTCCGACTCTGGTAATGCCTGTCAGAAGTGCCCGTTCCAGAGAATCATTTGTCTTGAACGTGGCATTAAAAAGACTGCGGATAAATGCGGTTAATTCGTTCCAGTAGCCATGGATATAGGCTTCCTGCAGCGGGGTATCATATTCGTCTAAAAAGATCAGTACCTTTTTTCCAAAATATCGATTCAAATAGTCGGACAGATAATTGACAGTGATCGCTGCTACATCGTCAGTCATATCGGTTTTGACAGTTTTTATATATTCCCAGTCTTCCACCCTTAAAATAGCATCTGATTTTATATAGGAATGGATGCTGTACAGTTTGACTAATTTCTGGATGATGCTGCTTCTGGCCACTTCAAATGTGGTTCCCTTTATATCTGCAAAGCTGAGAAAGATGACCGGATAGCTCCCCTGCAGGCTGTGATATGCGGGATCCTTCCAGATGGAAAGGCCTTCAAATAGATCCGTTCGTCCCTCATACTGATTGGAAAAGAAATATTTCAGCATACTGATGTTCAGTGTTTTGCCAAAACGCCGCGGACGTGTGATCAATGTGACATCATCACGGTTCTCCCACCATTCTTTTATAAAATCAGATTTGTCCACATAGAATGCATTGTTTTTCCGTACTTTTTCAAAATCCTGTGTTCCAATGGAAATAACTGGCTTCATGTACTGCACGCTCCTTAAACAGATACCAAAAGGTATATGATCATGATGCTTTTACTGTACCATGCTTTTGGAGAAAAGTCCAATCGGTTTTCACAATCGGGTGTAGATAAAAAACTTTGGTATATATGTTTACTTTTCCTGCTGATTGTGATACTATATTACATATCGACAGGAGGAATTCATATGGATGATATCAAATCGCCATCCGCCGTCACTATCGGAGAA
>CATLCV010000335.1 GCA_949893755.1 uncultured Lachnospiraceae bacterium
CGGTCTGGGTATTGATACAGCATCTTCCCCTGAGAGAAAAATATTCCTCCCGGATCTCCTGTTTTAACCTTTCGGCCAATACTCCGTATTCCCTTGCCTCCTTCTCCCGTCCCAGCCGGTGTGCGGCTCTGGCCACGATCTCCGCGCTGTTGGCATAATAAATATCCGCGATATAGCCTTCGTCCGTACCGCCCAGACACTGGTCCTCCCCGCCGCAGGGGTGATCCAGCGCCAGCCAGTCCCCATTGTGGTATACACCTCGCCATCTGTGATCCTTCCCGTCTGTCCTGCGGATATAGTCCACCCATGCCTTCATACTGTCAAACTGTTCCTCCAGAATCTTCACATCCCCATAGAACAAATACAAGTTCCAGGGAATGATACAGGCCGCGTCTCCCCACACACTGGCCGCTGTGGGATATCCGAAGGACGGCACCACATCCGGCACGCCCCCGTCCCGGCTCTCCTGCTCCGAGGCCATGTCATGCAGGTACTTCCGGTAAAATGCATAGCTGTCGCAAAAGAATCCTGCCGTCGGCGAAAAGACCTGCGCGTCCCCGGTCCATCCCATCCGTTCATCCCTCTGGGGACAGTCCGTGGGCACATCCAGGAAATTTCCTTTCAGGCCCCACAGGGCATTTTGGATCAACTGGTTCACCTTCCCGTGTCCGGTGCGGATCGATCCGGCCATGGGGAGATCGCTGTATACGGCCAGCGCGGTGAAGTCCTCTTTCTTTAAATCCGGGATGCCTTCCACCTTCACATACCGATACCCGTAAAAAGTAAATTCCGGCCGGATCTCCCGTTCGGTCCCGTCACTGATATACGTATACTCCGCCAGGGCCGTCCGCAGATTGTCCCTGTAAAAATTGCCTCCCTGCAGCACTTCCCCGAAGGACAGGCGCACCGTTGTTCCCGCCGGTACATGGACACGCATCCGAAAGATGCCCGCCAGGTTCTGTCCCAGATCCAGCACCAGCTCTCCTGCCGGGGTGCATATCAGCTCCCGGGGGCGGAGCTCCTCATGAACGCACACCGGAATGCTGTAGCGTTCCACGAGAGGCACAGGCATCGCTTCCTTCGCAGAAACAGACTGCTCCGTCATGAAGGCCGGCTCCTCCTCTGCGTGTGCAGACTGCTCTGCCAAAGGGATTGCTCCCTTCTTCTGCGATGCAGCCGGCGCTTCCGCCAGGAAAGACGGCTCCTCCTCCGTCTCCGGGAGCGTATCATCCCTGCGTTCTCCGTCGTAAATACCGGAAAAGGTCACATTGCTCCTTCGGACGCTCCAGCTCTCATCAGTCCCAATGACCTCTTCCCTGCCGTCCTCATAGCACAGGCGCAGCTCCGCGATCAGCTTCATTTCCTTTCCATAATATGGCGGGTCCCCCGGTCTGGAAAAGAAACCGAACCGGCTTAAATACCATCCGTTCCCCAGTGCGGCGGACAATCGCCTGGTCCCCGCCTGCCGCAGCAGTTCCGTCACATCATAGGTCTGGTACTGCAGCCAGGCGTTATAATTATTGCAGTAAGGCGTCAGAAATTCCCCGGATACGGGCTGTCCGTCAATCTCCGCATGATAGGCGCCCAGACCGCAGATATACAGTCGGGCCTTTACCAGCCCCTCCCCCACCCGGATCTGACGCTGGAATATGGGGTGCCGCTCCCCTGCCCTGCAGGTGATCCATTGTGCTTCCCATGGCTCCTCCCGCTTCCCGGTTTCAAACCAGTTGACCGGGCTCTCTTCCTCCTCCCCGGCATCGGTTGTGACCTTCACCGTCCAGTAATACCGGGTACGGGATTTCAATTCCATCTCCGCGCGATAGCCCAGGCTGTCGATCTCCCCGCGCTCCCCGCTGTCAAAGCAGCATTCCATCTGATCCGTGATACCGCCAGAGCCGCCTTCCTTCCGGCCCGCAGTTCCGCCGCTGGCAGGTACGCATTCCTTCCAATCCGCAGTTCCGCCGCTGGCAGAGACGCATTCCCTCCTGCCCGCAGTTCCTTCACTGGCAAGTCCGCCAGAGCTATCCTGCTTCGGCGCCGCACACTTCCAGATCCGGAGCCGCGCGCTCTCCTGCTTCTTTCCCAGGGCATCCTCCACCTGCCAGCTGAAAACCGGGGCATCCATCTGGTAGCCCAGCGGTGAGGTAAGATGATTCGTTTTACAATTTATAATTCGCATGATTGTTCTCCCTATTTTTACGTTAGTACATAGAGACTCCCGGAATCCAATCTTTCGGATTCCGGGGATGCTCTTCTATCCCGCAATAACGGGCGCTTTTTATTCCACAATGACCCTTGCCCGGTCGATATTGCGCACCTGGGTAAAGGGCGCGGTCTGATCTCCATTTCTCTCGGACTTCACACGGACGACCGCGAAATACGTCCCCGGCTTTGCAAATGTATGCTCTGCATGTGCCGTCCCTCTCTGGCCGCCGTCCTGAAGCTCCCATTCTCCCTTTTCCGGGAAATCGGTCTCTCCCTCGAAGCTCCATTCCACAAAGGTCAGTCCGCCCGCTCCGTCAGGCACCTCTGCCTCCGCCGTAAAGCGAACCGGCTCGCCTGCTTTTACACTTGCACATTTTGCTCCGTTGGCTTTCAGGGAAACCACCGGCTGCAGGCCGCCCCGTTCGATGGCTGAATCCGGCACCTGGACATGCCCGATATCTACCGTGTAATTGCTGGAGGGCAACGGCTCCTCGCCGTCCTCCACCCAGGCCGCCAGGTCGATCAGGGCCTGCTTTAAGCCCGCAATGTAGGTGGTGGCGTGCAGTTCGTCCGCGGAGGCTGTAATATCATCGTGGAGTGTGTTGTCAAAATAGTAGAGCCTGCAGAAATCCTTTTCATTTCCGTCATGTACGGAGGCGACCTTTCTTCTGTACCAGTCCGCCTGCCAAGGGTACGCCTGTTCGTCCATCAGGGCCGCGCAGATCAGGATCTTTCCCTGGATCAGGCCGTTCTGCTTACAGCCAGGCCCGTTTCCGCAGAACACAGGGCCCACCAGCGTCTTCTGCTGGGGATAGAGGGGTTCCCCCTGTCCGTCCCGGAACTGATCCCACGCATGGTAATCCGCAGACGGCACCTGATGTCTGTGATAGGTCTGGATGGCGATATAATCCGAATTATCCAGATGGACCTCATCTCCTGCCGCGATCAGCTTTAATACCTCCGCGATGGGGTCCATCCCGAAACCGTCAGTCAGATAAATGCGGTTTTCCTCAATCCTGCCGACCTGCACCTGCTTTCCCCCGGCTTTTCCGCTTTTCACCGTCAGTACAAGCCCTTTGAGATACAGGTCGTGCCCCTCTGCCGGTATGGGAACCTCCGCCAGCTCCAGCCATGGCTCCGTATCCGTTCCCGCGCTGCTGATCATTTTCTTCCATGCGTCATTGACCCCGTTTCTGGTATCCACTGCCGCTTCGGACTCTTTTCCTTCCAGGATCTGCGCCTTTTTCCCCGGTACATACTGAAGCTTCACTTTCGTGTCCATGCAGATCCGCTCTCTTGCGGCGCTGCTTCGCGGATCCGCTCCCAGATACCCGGGCACCTTCCAAAAATCTTCGAAGTAGGACGGATCCATGGCCTTCACCCCCGGCGCCAGTACCGGAAGCGCACCGTCGTTTAAATCCTCGCTGGCAAACCAGCTTTTTAAGGGATAGCCGAACAGGGTCGTCTCTTTGAGCGCTGCTGCTTCCTCTTCATTTAACCCTGCGTAAGGGTCGCCGCTGCCTCCCGCGTCCACCGCGTCGATGATCTGCGGGATCTTATTTCTCAGCAGTCGTTCCGCGTGGGCGCTGGTAGTCTGGCAGTTGGGGATGGCATAGGGGGAG
>CATLCV010000336.1 GCA_949893755.1 uncultured Lachnospiraceae bacterium
GGTCATCGGCTTTGCCGCTCTTTTCATCCTCCTCCAGGCTGTAGTGCTCCCGAACCTTCTTCTCGATCTCCTCCATGATCTCCGGATTGGCTTCCAGATAGGTCTTGGCATTCTCACGGCCCTGGCCGATCTTGTTGCCCTCATAGGCATACCAGGATCCGCTCTTCTTGACCACGTCGATGCTCACCGCCAGATCCAGAACATCCCCGGACCGTGAGATCCCCTTTCCGAACATGATGTCAAATTCCGCCTCCTTGAACGGAGGCGCGATCTTATTCTTCACGATCTTGATCCGGGTACGGTTCCCAACCATCTCCCCGCTCTGCTTTAACGTCTCGATCTTGCGCACATCCATCCGGACGGATGCATAGAACTTCAAAGCGCGCCCGCCTGTGGTGGTCTCCGGGTTCCCGAACATCACGCCCACCTTCTCACGGAGCTGGTTGATAAAGATCACCACGCAGTTGGACTTGCTGATCACCGGAGTCAGCTTCCGAAGCGCCTGAGACATCAGACGGGCCTGCAGTCCCACGTGGCTGTCCCCCATATCCCCCTCGATCTCCTGGCGGGGCACCAGCGCCGCAACAGAGTCGATGACGATGATATCAATGGCATTGGAACGGACCATCGTCTCCGCGATCTCCAGCGCCTGATCTCCGCTGTCCGGCTGTGAGATGTAGAGCTCGTTGATATCCACGCCGATGTTCTTGGCATAGACCGGATCCAACGCATGCTCCGCATCAATGAAGCCTGCGATCCCGCCTCTCTTCTGTACCTCTGCGATCATATGTAAGGTGACCGTCGTCTTACCGCTGGACTCCGGTCCGTAGACCTCAACCACACGCCCCTTGGGCACGCCGCCCAGTCCCAGAGCCAGATCCAGGCTCAGACACCCGGTAGGCACCGTCTCCACATTCACATGAGCGCTGGAATCCCCCAGCTTCATAACCGTTCCCTTTCCAAAGTCCTTTTCCAGCTTCGCGATTGCCGCGTCCAATGCTTTTTTCTTATCTTCAACTACATTTGCCATGATTCATTCTCCTTTTTCGAACAATTGTTCGTTCTTTTCTTATCTTATTATATTTTCCTCAAAATGTCAACTATAAATCTCAGCTTTTTTCTCCATATCTTCCGCAGCCTGCTGCTCTTTACTCCCTTCGGGGATTCCGGCAGCAATATCCATATCTTCTCTGTATAAACGAAAACAAAACACACACATTTTCCCGTCCTGCACCCGGGAATCCATTGCCGCACATCGTAATCCGCTTTCCGAAATCTGCATGCGCAGTGTCTTTTCTGTTTTTCTTCTCCATATACATCAGGGAATTCTTAATGAATATCGGATGATATAAAGCTGATACCTGCCGCACGGAAAGAAATACCGTACAGAACTCCGCCGTTTTTCACGGCTGTGTCTATCTTACCATACTCCCCGCCGATTCACAAGAAATTTTTTATCCATTTGCCCTCTTTATTATCAGACTATTAATAGTTTTAAATTATTTTTTCAGTCTTTTATTTTTTTCGTATTTTTCCTTGCATTTCCATCCGTTCGGTATTATAATAGTTTTTGTGCAGATATAGTTCATTGGTAGAATGCTAGCTTCCCAAGCTGGAGAGGCGGGTTCGATTCCCGTTATCTGCTCTGTCAGACTGTCGGTTTTACTGGACTTCCATTATTTGTAAAATCAATAAACCAATAAAAAACCTATCAAGCCGATATTGATAGGTTTTTTATTGGTTTATTGATTTTATACTCACGGCAGATGAAATCAACCGTGAGTATCACGCCAGCCGCAGCCGCGAAGCGGCATGTTTCCTTATGCAGCTGTGCGCATCATATTATACTGTACGGCAGATTTATCTGGCGCACAGTATTAACCTAAACACTTCGGCCCGGTGCCATACAATTGCTGTACAGCACCGGGCCGATAAAATAAGGAGGTATTGAATCGGTGATGTTTTTTCATCACCTTCCATGATATAAGAAAGTTTTGCTTCTTAATTTGCTTCCAGCGACCGCTTCTTTGTAATTGTCACCTTCTCGTCATAGCATGCAAAGATCGCATCCATTTTTTCCTTCTCCGGCTTCGGAGTGACCAGACTCACCACCGGCACCACGATCAGTCCCGCGACCATCGCAATCGCTCCGGCATTGATCGGGGAAGCGATGTATCCGATAAACATATTGGACACGGTAATCCCTACCCCGGAGGCAAAGCTTGCCCATACTGCCGCTCTGCTCACGCTCTTCCAGTACAGTCCATACAGGAACGGGGCCAGAAACGCACCTGCCAGCGCCCCCCAGGAGATCCCCATGAGCTGGGCGATGAAGGTAGGCGGATTCAATGCGATCAATACGGATACCACGATAAAGAACACGATCAGGACCTGCATGGTCACCACCTGCTTCTTTTCACTCATATTTTTCATAACCCGGTCCTTGAGCAGGTCCAGCGTCATGGTGGAACTGGAGGTCAGCACCAGGGAGGACAGCGTGGACATGGATGCGGACAGCACCAGCACCACTACGATCCCGATCAGGATATCCGGCAGGGTGGACAGCATATAGGGAATGATGCTGTCATAGATCACCGCGCCCGTTTCTTCATTATAAAGAGACGCATTGTCAAAAAGCCGTCCAAAACCGCCCAGGAAATAGCATCCGCCGGATACTACCACCGCAAACAGGGTGGAGATCACGGTTCCTGTATTGATAGCCTTTTCGTCCTTGATCGCGTAAAATTTTCCGATCATCTGAGGCAGTCCCCAGGTTCCCAGGGAGGTCAGTATAACAACTCCCAGCAGGTTCAAAGGATCCGGCCCGAAGAAGGAGGTAAATGCCCCCGGCTGCCCCTGAGTCACCGGAATATCGCTGGGAATCTGCGCCATCGTCTGGATGGCATTGAGGAAACCGCCCTGTCCGCTTAAGACCGCGCCGATCACCGCCACGATCCCGGCCAGCATGATGATCCCCTGGATGAAATCATTGATGGCAGTTGCCATGTAGCCTCCCAGGATCACATAAACCGCAGTAAACACAGCCATGACGACCACGCAGACCGTATACGGAATGTTAAACGCCATCCCGAACAGACGGGACAGTCCGTTGTAAACGGAAGCCGTATACGGAATCAGGAAAATAAATACGATAACAGAGGCCGTCACCTTCAGAGCGTCGCTTCCGTACCTTTCTCCAAAAAAATCCGGCATGGTCTTGCATTTCAGATGCTGAGTCATGACCTTCGTCCTTCTTCCCAGCACAACCCACGCCAGAAGACTTCCGATCACCGCGTTGCCCAGCCCGATCCAGGTAGAGGCAATCCCGTATTTCCACCCGAACTGTCCGGCATACCCGACAAAAACCACCGCGGAAAAGTAGGAAGTTCCGTATGCAAACGCCGTCAGCCAGGGACCTACGCTGCGTCCTCCCAGGACAAATCCGTCCACGCTGGTGGCATGCTTCCTGGAATACATGCCTACATAAACCATCACCGCAAAAAATACAACCAATAAAATCAGTTTAATTGCCATATCCTCATCCTCATTTCTCTTTGATACTAGCTTACTTTAAAGC
Source organism: uncultured Lachnospiraceae bacterium (assembly GCA_949893755.1). Classification (GTDB taxonomy): domain Bacteria; phylum Bacillota; class Clostridia; order Lachnospirales; family Lachnospiraceae; genus Schaedlerella. The sequence continues at coordinate 3,578 of CATLCV010000336.1, forward strand.
GTTGCGCTTTAAAGTATTAAAGTGCTCTGTCATAGTTTAACACGGAGTTTCCTCCGTGTCAACCCTTACCGTTTCCGTCAACAGAATAAACGCACGAACGGTAAGGCGGACTTATTTGCCCATTTATTTGGCCAGTTCGTCAATTGCATCCAACATATCATTATCGTATAATACTTTCAGGACAGCAAGAATCACAGGAATCTCCG
>CATLCV010000337.1 GCA_949893755.1 uncultured Lachnospiraceae bacterium
TGGTCAGCAGCATCCCGCTGGAAAAGCCCGTCCAAAGCAGGAAAGCCGCCGCTCCGAATTTTCTCAGCCTGGTAAAGGCCATACCCGCAAGCAGCAGCGCCGGGAACAGGCGCACCCGTACCAGATACAGCATATATTCTCCGGCAATGATCTCCACCGCCGCATACTGTCTCAGGAAATACGTGCTGAAAATGCCCGGCTCCGCAATATACTGCTTTACGATAAAATTCACATATAAGATCCCCAGCATAAACCCCGGCAAAAAAAAGGCAAGCATCTGCTTCTTTGAATGAAGTATCCTCACATCGTTTCCTCCCATCGTCCCGATGCTGTGATAATCCACAGCCTCACGGCCGCAGAGTATCGCTCGATACTTCATTATATGCCGGTCATAATTCCTCCATGCCAGTTATCTGTAACGTATTATGCCTGTTGAAATTTACCTGACCGTAAAGGGTTTCATGTCTGAAACCGCTGTTTTATCGGTTGGATGCCCCGCAGCAGGCGCAGGGCGCTGTAAATCGTAACCAAATTTCTCTCATTCGGTATATTTCGCCGCATATGCCAGCAGCGATGACACGGTCTTGCCGTCCTCGATCTCCCCGGAAAAGATCTTTTCTTTCAGTTCTTCGATGGAATAGGCTTTCAGATCAATGAACTCATCCTCATCCAGATGCTGCCTGGAGGGGATCAGGTTCCTTGCCACATAAACTTCGATCCGTTCATTGCAGAATGCCACGGTCGTCCGGATCGTAATCAGCCATTCCAGATTTTCACAGCGGAATCCGGTCTCTTCTTCCAGTTCCCGGCCTGCACACACGATCCCCGGCTCATCCTCCGCATCCAGCGCTCCTGCCGGAATCTCCAGCGTATACCGGTCCAGTGCGTTCCGGTATTGTCTGACCATGAGGATCTTCCCGTCCTCCGTTACCGGTACAACAGCCGCCGCCCCTTTATGCCTGATAAAATCCCACAGCGCCGTATGGGTTCCGTTGATCTCCATTGTATCCTGGTAAAAATCAAGGATCGTGCCTTGAAACTTCAATTCTCTTTTGATTCGTTTGATCTGTTCACTCATCACTGTCCTGCTCCTGTTTTCACTGCTGTCCAAAGGAATCCTCGCCTGCGGCAGACGCATGACGGCGTCTGCTTTTTACGCCGCAGTTTGTCCTTCCCGGCAGCTTTTTTGCATACGCTGGTATTAAAGAAAAGCCCCTGTCTTTCGACAAGGGCTGTACTTTCATATGCCGGTTTGATCACTGTTACTTCGCATAGTCTGTCACCCGCGATTCGCGGATCACATTTACCTTGATCTGACCTGGATATTCCAATTCATATTCAATCTGCTTTGCAATATCCCTGGCCATAAGTACCATATCATCATCCGATACCTGCTCCGGAACTACCATAACTCGAATCTCTCTACCTGCCTGAATAGCAAAAGACTTATCCACACCCTTAAAATGATTGGTGATCTCTTCTAATTGTTTTAATCTGTTTGTGTATGTCTCGATGGTCTCTCTTCTGGCGCCCGGCCTTGCCGCTGAAATCGTATCAGCCGCCTGGATCACACACGCGATCAGGCTCTGCGGCTCCACATCTCCGTGGTGGGATTCCACCACATTGATCACGGTCGGGGATTCCTTATACTTCCTGCAGAGATCCACACCGATCTGGATATGCGATCCCTCCACATCGTGGTCGATCGATTTCCCGATGTCATGTAAAAGACCTGCACGCTTGGCCATACGCACATCCAACCCGATCTCGCCTGCCAGCAGACCGGAAAGCTGTGCCACCTCGATGGAATGCCGCAATGCATTCTGCCCGTAGCTTGTACGGAACTTCATGCGTCCCAGCAGACGGATCAGCTCCGGATGAATCCCCGGCACACCAACCTCTAAGGCTGCCGCTTCTCCTTCTTCCCGGATCATCACATCCACTTCCTTCTGCGCCTTCTCCACCATCTCCTCAATCCTGGCCGGATGGATACGCCCATCCACGATCAGACGTTCAAGGGCAATCCTTGCAACCTCTCTTCGGATCGGATCAAATCCGGATAATACGACGGCTTCCGGTGTGTCGTCAATGATCAGTTCTACACCGGTCAGTGTCTCGAGGGTACGGATATTCCGTCCCTCCCTTCCGATGATCCTTCCTTTCATCTCATCGCTGGGAAGCTGTACGACGGAGATCGTGGTCTCGGCCACATGATCTACCGCGCATCTCTGGATCGCATTGACCACGTACTCCCGGGCTCTCTTGTCCGCGTCTTCCTTGGCCTGCAGCTCCAGGTCCCTGACCATCTTGGCTGTGTCATGCTTCACGTCATCTTCAACAGTTTTCAACAGATATTCTTTTGCTTGTTCGGAGGTAAGTCCTGAGATTCTTTCCAGTTCCTGTACTCTCTTTTGTCCGAGCTCTTCCACTTTGATCTCTCTCTGCTTCAGTTGCTCTTCCCGCGCTGTAAATTTTGCTTCGCGATGTTCCATTGCATCGGCACGTTTATCGACAGACTCTTCCTTTGCAAGCACACGCTTCTCATAGCGCTGCAATTCGTTCCGTCTCTCCTTCGTCTCCTTCTCAAGGTCATTCTTCGTCTTGATAGACTCTTCCTTGACCTCTAAAAGAGCTTCCTTCTTCGCTGCTTCAGCAGTTTTCACGGCATCGTCTATGATCTCTCTCGCCCTGGTCTCCGCATTCCCGATCTTCGAGTCCGCATCATTCTTCAGCTTGGAGACTGTGGCAAAATATGTGACTACGCCTGCTATCAACGCGAGGGCTACAGCAATAACAATACACCATTGTATTGGCACAGGAGCACCTCCTTATTTAATTTTCATTGTACATTTAAAGCAATACAACAGTTAAATTTTATACTGTTTTCACAACTCTGTCAAGCATTCTCGTTAGATTTTTGGTAAAGGTTTTGAATTTCCCTGTTAATGTCCTCATACCGGAAGCCCTTCCGGGACAGATAACCGCACAATTTACGCACTTCTTCCCAAGATGCATGGGAAAGATCCACCCGCTTTTTCTCGATGATACGGCGGATGGCATCCCCTTCACCTTCCTCGGGATAGCAGGACGCAAATGCCTCCTCGATCTGCTCCTGAGGCACGCCCTTATTGCAGAGCAGAGCATAAATCTCCTTTTTGCTCTTCCTGTCTCTTCTGCTCTCGATAAAGTTCTCTGCATACCGCAGGTCATTGAGATAGCCGAAGGAACGGACATACGCGAGAGCCTCCTCCACGATATCCTCCGGGTAAAGCCCCTGTCTCAGCTTCTCCCGCAGACCCGATTCCGTCCGTGCCATATCCGTGAGAAGATGCATGGCACGCAGCTTGGCGCGCTTTAGGATCACGTCCTTTCGGATCTGCTGGTATGTCTCCTCCGGCAGCTCTTCGTCCTCCCGGATCCCAAATCGGGACAATTCCTTTTTATATAGCACAAAGGCGAACTCTCCGTCCAGCTCTACTTTGGACTTCGCCTTTGTAAGTTCCTCTATTTTTGTTACGGTCATGGCCGAACTCCTGTTCTGCGGCCGGCCAAAGCCGGCCTACACAATATTTGCCGCATTCATTCATCAATGTACAGATGAAATCGGCGAAAGATTACTCCTGTGCATCGCCTTCCTCCGCCGCAACTTCTTTGATGTCGGCTTTCACTGCTGTCTTTTCGTCTGTCTTGGGGGCACTTCCGGAAGCAGTCTTTCCCT
>CATLCV010000338.1 GCA_949893755.1 uncultured Lachnospiraceae bacterium
GACGGGATATTCGAGATCGTGGTATCCCGTGAGGACGCCTGCTTTATCGAAGACAATGACCCGGATTTTGTGAACCATATCGTCAATGTCATGAAAAATACGACCCGGATCGTGAAGGATGTCCGGGAGGTGGAAGGGCCGATCCTGAAGATCGCGATCTGCAATATGAAGGACGGCCCGCATATCATAGACAAATATCTCCACCACCTGAAAGAAAAGTTCGGGTCAGAGATCAAGGTCGTGACCTCGGGGAATATCTGGATCGATTTTATTGCCCCGGGGACAAACAAGGGAACGGCCCTGCTCAAGCTCTTGGATGTGCTGAAGATCAGGCCGGAGGAATGTATAGCCTTCGGCGACCAGTATAATGATGTGGAGATGCTGCAGACTGTGGGAACCAGCTATGCCATGTCCAATTGTGCGCCGGGGATCTCCTATTATTCTACCTATGTGACGGATTCGGTGGAGGATGTGCTGGAGGATCTGCTCGCGGCCCGGGAATAATACAAGGGTTCCTGTGAGAAGCGTTCTTTTTCTTCATTATAAAATATTTTTGACAGGAATAAAACCCACATTTCAGAAAAAGGTTGATTTTACCGGAAAATAGTGGTATACTTGACGACAGTTACATAAGGAACCCGGCGGAAGAGTGAACGAAAGTTCACTCTTCTTTGTTGGAGAAAACCATTTTTTTCAGGAAAGGAAGTTACAGCGTGTCAAGACGAGAAGACTATGAGAGTAAGACGGAAGAGCTTTTGGAGCCGATCGTGGCGGAAGCCGGATTTGAGCTGGTAGATGTAGAATATGTCAAGGAGGCAGGCACCTGGTATCTGCGGGCCTACATCGACAAGCCGGGGGGAATCACGGTGGATGACTGTGAAATGATCAGCCGGAAGTTTTCGGATATACTGGATGAAAAAGATTATATTGAGGACAGCTATATTTTTGAAGTGAGTTCTCCGGGGCTGGGGAGGCCCCTGAAGAAGGAGAAGGATTTCCAGAGGAGCCTGGGGGAGGACGTGGAGATCCGTACCTACCGTCCCATAGAAGGACAGAAAGAATTTGAAGGGGTCTTGAAGGCATTTGACAAGAATACCGTGACCATTGCCTATGAGGATGGGACAGAACAGGTATTCCAAAGGAACGAGATCGCGCTGATCCGTCTTGCGCTGGATTTTTGAGGCAGAGTATACATTGTGATAGGAAAGGAAGTAAAGGAAATGAACACAGAGCTATTGGAAGCGTTGACAATTCTGGAACAGGAAAAGAATATCAGTAAGGAAACCATGATGGATGCCATTGAGAATTCCCTGATCAGTGCATGTAAGAACCATTTTGGAACCTCCGATAATATTAAGGTCATCATGAACAGGGAGACCTGCGACTACTCCGTATTTGCGGAAAAGGAAGTGGTGGAGGAGGTCATGGATCCGGCGCTGGAGATCAGCCTGGAGGAAGCGGAGCAGCTGGATTCCAGCCTGCAGCTCGGAGATATCGCCCAGATCCGGGTGGAATCCAAGTCCTTCGGCAGGATCGCCACCCAGAACGCCAAGAACCTGATCCTGCAGAAGATCCGGGAGGAAGAGCGGAAGGTGGTCTTTGACCAGTATTTTGAAAAAGAGCGGGATATCGTGACCGGTATCGTTCAGAGATATGTTGGGAAGAATATCAGTATCAACCTGGGAAGGGCCGACGCCATGCTGACGGAAAACGAGCAGGTGAAGGGGGAGGTCTTCCAGCCTACGGAGCGGATCAAGCTCTATATCGTGGAAGTGAAGAATACACCCAAGGGTCCGAAGATCCTCGTGTCCCGGACCCATCCGGAGCTGGTGAAGCGGCTGTTCGAGGCGGAGGTGACGGAGGTCAGCGACGGGACGGTGGAGATCAAGAGCATTGCCCGGGAGGCCGGATCCCGTACCAAGATGGCGGTCTGGTCCAATGACGACAAGGTGGATCCGGTAGGCGCCTGCGTGGGCCTGAACGGTTCCCGTGTTAACGCGGTGGTCAGCGAGCTGCGCGGGGAGAAGATCGACATCATCAACTGGAGCGACAACCCGGCGCTGCTGATCGAGAATGCGTTAAGCCCGGCCAAGGTCATTTCCGTTATGGCGGACCCGGATGAGAAGTCGGCCAGCGTGATCGTGCCGGATTACCAGCTTTCCCTGGCCATCGGCAAGGAGGGACAGAACGCAAGGCTGGCGGCAAGGCTGACCGGATATAAGATCGACATCAAGAGCGAGACACAGGCCATCGAGTCGGGAGAGCTGCCGGCGGACTACATGGACCAGATGGAGATGATGGATGAAGACGGCTATGTAGGAGAATACGAGCAGTATGAGGAATATGAGGACGACGGGATCGGCGCGGATTACGGAGAAGAGCCCGGATATGGGTACGGAGAAGGCGATGATGCCGGGTACTCAGACGACTATGGATATGAGGGCGGTTATGAGGAAGGCGCTTCTGCCGGATATGAAAACGGAGAGCCGGCGGGAATGGATATAGAAGAGACAGAGAGGGAGTACGAGGAGGAAGTTCCGGAGATTGAATTTATAGAAACGGAGCAATGATCTTGACAGAAATTTGCATCCGTCTGAGAGGTGATATGATTGGCAAATAAACGCAAAATACCGATGCGCAAATGTGTCGGCTGCGGAGAGATGAAACCGAAAAAGGAGCTGCTGAGGGTCCTCCGGACAGAGGAGGAAGGCTTTGTTCTGGATACCACCGGAAAGAAAAACGGCCGGGGGGCATATATTTGTTATTCCAGAGACTGTTTTCAGAAGGCAGTGAAGAACAAAGGGCTGGAGCGTTCCTTTAAGCAGGCGGTTCCTGCGGAAGTTTATGGACATCTGGAAAAGGAGATGGAAGAGATTGAGACAGGATAAGGTGCTTTCGCTGGTCGGCCTGGCTACCAAAGCCGGAAAAACGGTCAGCGGGGAATTTATGACAGAACGGGAAGTAAAATCCGGCCGCGCCGCATTGGTCATCCTGGCGGAGGACTCCTCTGAGAACACCAGGAAGAAGTTTTGCAATATGTGCGAATATTATGAAGTGCCAATTTATATTTACGGAGATAAAGATACCTTAGGGCATGCAATGGGAAAAGAATTCCGTGCATCTCTGGCGATATTGGACGAAGGATTTGCTGACGGGATTCAAAAACAGATGAAGGAAAACGATAGACAATTGCATAAAGGAGGTAGTATTTGACTATGGGAAAAATGAGAGTACATGAGCTGGCAAAGGAGCTGGGATTAGAAAATAGAGCATTACTGGATATACTGGCGAAGAAAAAGGTAGAGGTAAAAAATCATATGAATTCTCTGGAGGAATCCGTGGTTTCGGACCTCCGCAGGGAATTCGGAAAGAAACCGGCCGGTATGTCCGGCCCGGGAACCGCCGCAAAGCCGGCGGAAAAAGCGGAGGCGGCGCCGAAGAAACCGGAAGCGCCGATGAAAGCAGAGACGCCTGCGCGGCCGGAAGCACCGGGAAAAGC
>CATLCV010000339.1 GCA_949893755.1 uncultured Lachnospiraceae bacterium
ACCCATTTCCAGCCGGCTCAGCCCACCACCGTGGGAAAACGGGCGACCCTCTGGATGCAGGAATTTGAGATGGATTTGGAGGATCTGGATTATGTGCTGGGCAGCTTAAAGCTGCTGGGCAGCAAGGGGACCACCGGGACGCAGGCCAGCTTCCTGGAGCTGTTCGACGGAGATCAGGAGACCATCGACAGGATCGACCCGATGATCGCGGAGAAGATGGGATTTGCGGCATGCTATCCGGTATCCGGGCAGACCTATTCCAGAAAGACCGATACCAGGGTCCTGAATGTGCTGGCCGGGATCGCTGCCAGCGCCCACAAGCTCTCCAACGACATCCGGCTTCTGCAGCATTTAAAAGAAGTGGAAGAGCCCTTTGAAAAGAACCAGATCGGTTCCTCGGCGATGGCCTATAAGCGGAATCCCATGCGCAGCGAGCGCATCGCTTCCCTGTCCCGGTATGTGATGATCGACGCGCTGAATCCGGCCATTACCTCCGCAACCCAGTGGTTTGAGCGGACGCTGGACGATTCGGCCAACAAGCGGCTGAGTGTGCCGGAGGGCTTTCTGGCCATCGACGGGATCCTGGACCTGTGCCTGAACGTGGTGGACGGCCTGGTGGTCTATCCCAAGGTGATCGAGAAGCGGCTGATGTCGGAGCTGCCGTTCATGGCAACGGAAAACATCATGATGGACGCGGTGAAGGCAGGCGGCGACAGGCAGGAGCTTCATGAGCGGATCCGGGAGCTTTCCATGGAAGCAGGAAAAAATGTAAAAGAGCGGGGAATGGACAACAACCTTCTGGAGCTGATCGCGGAGGATCCGGCCTTCAACCTGAGCCTGGAGGAGCTGGAACAGACCATGGATCCGGCGAAATATGTGGGACGTGCAAGGGAGCAGGTGGATGCCTATCTGGAAAAGGTGATCCGTCCGCTTCTGGAAAAAAACAAAGAAGTTCTCGGCGTCAAGGCAGAGATTCATGTATAGAAGATTGGAGAGATAAGAGATGAACAAAGTAAGGACAAGATTTGCCCCCAGCCCTACAGGGAGGATGCATGTAGGAAATCTGAGGACCGCGCTGTATGCCTATTTGATCGCAAAGCATGAAGGCGGGGATTTTATCCTTCGGATCGAGGACACCGATCAGGAGCGGTTTGTGGAAGGGGCGCTGGAGATCATTTACCGTACCCTGGAAAAGACAGGGCTGATCCATGACGAAGGCCCGGACAGGGACGGCGGCGTGGGCCCCTATGTGCAGAGTGAACGGCAGGCCTCGGGCCTGTATCTGAAATACGCGAAGCAGCTGGTAGAGCAGGGCGATGCCTATTACTGCTTCTGCGACAAGGAGCGGCTGGATTCCCTGCGGACCTCGGTTTCTGAGGACGGTACGGACATCGTGGTCTATGACAAGCACTGCCTGGGATTGAAAAAGGAAGAGGTGGAGGCCAACCTGGCGGCAGGAAAGTCCTGGGTCATCCGTCTCAATGTGCCCAATGAGGGCGAGACGACGTTCCACGATGAAATTTATGGGGATATCACGGTGCCCAACCAGGAGCTGGACGATATGATCCTGATCAAGTCGGACGGCTATCCGACCTATAATTTTGCCAATGTGATCGACGACCACCTGATGGGGATCACCCATGTGGTGCGGGGCAATGAATACCTGTCCTCCGCGCCCAAGTACAACCGGTTATATGAAGCCTTCGGCTGGGAGGTTCCGGTGTATGTGCACTGTCCGCTGATCACCGATGAGGAGCACAAGAAGCTGAGCAAGCGGTGCGGCCATTCCTCCTATGAAGATCTGATCGACCAGGGCTTTGTATCGGAGGCGGTGGTCAATTATGTGGCGCTTCTGGGATGGTGCCCTTCGGACAACCGGGAGATCTTCACGCTCCAGGAGCTGGTGGAAGCATTTGACTATACCCATATGAGCAAGTCCCCGGCCGTATTTGACACGGTGAAGCTGAAATGGATGAACGGGGAATATCTGAAAGCCATGGACGAGGACCGCTTTTTCGAGCTGGCGAAGCCTTATATCCGGGAAGTGGTTTCCCAAGACTTTGACCTGAAAAAGATCGCGGCGCTGGTAAAGACCCGGATCGAGATCTTCCCGGATATCCGGGAGCAGATCGACTTCTTTGAGGAGGTTCCGGAATATGATATTGCCATGTATACGCATAAGAAAATGAAATCCACACCGGAGACCTCGCTCACGGTATTGAAGGAGCTGCTTCCGGTACTGGAAGCGCAGGAGGATTACAGCAACGACGCGCTGTTTGAGACATTGAAAGGGTACGTGACGGAGAAGGGCGTGAAGATCGGCTATGTGATGTGGCCCATCCGCACCGCGGTTTCCGGAAAACAGAACACCCCCGGGGGCGCCACGGAGATCATGGAGGTCCTGGGAAAAGAGGAATCCTTAAAGCGGATCCGGGAAGCAATCCGAAAGCTGGAGGCAGGAGTGTAATTTGAATCAGGCGCAGAAGCGGGCAATTGCCCACACGGAGGGTCCGTGCCTTGTGCTGGCGGGACCGGGTTCAGGGAAGACCCTGACCATTGTAAACAGAATAAAGTACCTGATAGAGAAACGGAGAGTAAGACCAGAAGAAATTCTGGTCATTACTTTTACAAAATACGCGGCCGGGGAAATGAAGCTCCGGCTGCAGGCATTGATGGAGGGCCGCAGGCTTCCGGTGACCATGGGGACCTTTCACGGGATCTATTATGGGATCCTGAAATGGGCGTATCATCTGGGGCCTCACAACATCCTTTCCGAAGAGGAAAAGTACGGGATGCTCCGGCAGATCGTCAGCAGGCAGGAAGCGGAGGTCTTTGACGAGGAGGATTTTCTGCAGGGGATCGTCACGGAGATCGGAGCAGTCAAAAACCACAGGGCCAACCTGGAGGAATACCAGGCAAAGCACTGTCCGGCAGAGACCTTCCGGTGCATTTACCGGGAATATGAAGCCATGCGCAAGGAAGCGAAAAAAATAGACTTTGATGATATGCTGGTTTTATGTTATGATTTATTCAGACGGCGTCCAGATGTGCTGAAGCTCTGGCAGGAAAAGTTCCGGTATATCCTGGTGGATGAATTCCAGGATATCAACCAGGTGCAGTATGATGTGATCCGGATGCTGGCAGCGCCGGAGCACAACCTGTTCGTGGTGGGGGACGACGACCAGTCCATCTACGGCTTCCGGGGAGCGGACGTGAAGCTGATGTTCCGGTTTTTAAAGGATTATCCCGGCGCGAAGCGGATGCTTTTAGACAGGAATTACCGTTCCACGGCCAACATCGTCCGCCACGCGCTGCAGGTCATCGGGAACAACGAAGTCCGGTTCGAGAAGCAGATCCGGACGCAGAAGCCGGCAGGGACGGCGCTGCATATCCAGGAGACGCTGGATTCCGAGGATGAAAGCGCCTATGTGGTGTCGGAGATCCGGCAGAGGATGGAGGCCGGCATCCCTCCGGAGCAG
>CATLCV010000340.1 GCA_949893755.1 uncultured Lachnospiraceae bacterium
ACCAGGGAACTGTAAATATTCTGGTTGTCCGGAGAGTCCAGGTTATAATCCACGGTATTGACCAGATATTCGAATACATAACGGATCCGGTCATATTCCGGGGCATCCGCTGCAATGCCGGCCAGGCAGGCGTTTGCCGCGGCGTCGATCTGCGCCTGACGCTGCTGCAGCTCCTCGCCCAGGCAGGTATAGGCCGGCCGGACCTCGGAATAGTCGGTATAGCTGGTGATCTGGGTACCGCCTGTACACCAGAAGATCTCCGGGCGGTCATACAGGAGATATTCGTAGATCATGGAAAATTCTTTGGTATCGCCGGTATGGATATAGAAGCTTTCGGCCTGTCCGCGTACTGCCTGCAGGATCTCTTTGTAGATCAGCTGCTGTCCGTCGCTTAACAGCTGATAATAAAATCCCGAAGAAACCTCGGACTCTTCAATGACGATCTCGGAAAATGGAATGGATTCTTCGATTGTCTGAGAGACGGCATTTTTGATGATATTTACATTTTCCGGCAGTTTTTGAAAATAGATGGTTGCTGCTTCCCTGGCTCCCCAGATACAGAATCCGACACAGACCAGCAGCATAAAGACCAACGGAAAAATCCGCTTTTTTTTCTTCCTTCTCATTGCAGCTCCTTTACGGTTTTCTGCTTCATTTATCATTTGTCACCAATTTCCGTCAGAAAATTGATGACCTGCTTGCGCACCAGCGCAATTCCTATTATACCGTCTCTTTTCTGAAATGTAAACCCATCATTGCGATCTGCGGCCACTTTACCGATCCCGTATTTATAATATTGACAAACCGATTCTTTGGTTATATTCTATATCCATAAGATGGTTTCCCGTTCTGAGGGGGAGGACTGTCTTCAAATCCTCATATTTTTTAGTTATTGCGAGGTGATACAAATGATGCATGTTTTTTACTGCATAAAATGCAAAAGATATCACTACACGAACAATCAGGCACGGGCCGTTTGCTGCGGCCAGCCCATGTATCATGTGGATATCGAATTTACAGATTTTGTGAAAATGGATCTGGATGAGCGCAGAGAAGCTCTTAAAATTTATGCATTAGCAGACTAACACGCATTCCGGCTCAGGACAGGATACGCTTGACAGAAGCCGGATGAAAAAAAACAGCTATACGGTTGGAAAAAAACTGCGCAGCGCTTTTCGGGGGGAACCGGGGGAGCGGCTGCGCAGGCTTTCTGTATCTAACGGTTTCAGGTCAATTCGGCGATCCGGGATACCCCTACATAGATTTCCGATATTTTGTACCAGGTCCGGTAATCTACCGTGCCGGTCTGGGGAAGCCCGAACACCGACTGGAATACCCGGACGGCTTCCGAAGTCGCCGGGCCGTACACTCCATCCACCTGGATACTCGGTATGGCAGGATATGCCCCGGCGATGACATTGATCTGCTCCTGGAGCTGCCGGACCTTATCGCCGCTGGAGCCGTTTTCCAGTACATAGCCGGGCCAGGAGGAGGGAACGCCGGAGATCTCCTGCGCGGTATTGATATACATGTTATCCCCATAATAATACCGCAGGATCTCAATTGCAGAGTAGCCCTGTTCCCCCAGGGACATGGACCCCCACTGCTGCATCCAGTTGGGGCAGGACACCCTTTGGCCGTCGCAGTACTGGGTCTGGATCGGCTGCCGGACATTGGGCCGGGACAGATAATTTGCAAAAAGCTCATCCACGATCACGGAAATCGTATTAAAGTAGTTCCGCTCCGGGATCCATTTGTGGTCAAATGCGGTAGAAGAGGTGATCGTGAAATCGTACCCCCGGTTCCGGTACCCCGAAACCACCGATGATTCTACAGGGAGCACTCTGTGGAGCGCTGTTTTCGGCAGCTACCGTGTTTCCTCAGAAGCTTCCGTTCCGTCGATCAGATAATCGTAGGACACATGAAAGATCTCCTTTAATGCCTTCAATTCCAGATCGGTTACATACCGTTTATTGGTTTCAATTCTTGTGATCACATTTTTATCCATATCATATCCGGCAAGCTGGAGCCGGTAGGCCAGGTCACGCTGGGAATAATTACTTTTCTTACGAAGCTCGATCAGATGTTTGCCGACAAGATTTTTCTCCCCTGTCTGTGTTCTTGGTTTTGGCATAATAAATCCTCCTTTTTCTTGTCTCACTTTCAGCACCTTGCAATGATTTTACTAACGTTCCTGTATGCCAAAGGTTGTAAAAATGAGACGGCCTGATCTTTTTAAGAGAACAAAACACCATAGAAAAATCCCTGCCAAAAGCGATGGGAAGATACCGCAACATAAACGTAACATAAACCGTCCGGAAAGTGATTTCTAAGTTTTCGTTTACATGCTTTCGGGAGAAAATACAGCGACCTCCGGAGAAAATACGGTATATAATTCGATATCAAACTAAATTATGGATAAAAAGTATAAAAAAATCATGAAATGGAGAGATGTATATTGACAAATATTGTGAATAACCATAAAATATCCGTTAGACATCTAACTAAATGAAAGGAGGACAGACAGGATGGATATGAACGCGGATCATATGCAGACTCTGGGAGTGCTGGCCCAGGTGACGCACCTGAGCAGCTGCCACGCGAAGGAGATGTTTGGAAAGTATGATTTAAAGCCGGGCCAGGCGGGAATATTATTTGTATTGAATCAGGAAGGGGAGCTGTCCCAGAGAGAGCTTGCCAAAAAGATGAACCTGACGCCCCCCACCATCACCTCCGTCATCCAGAAGATGGAAAAGCTGGAGTATATCCGGCGCAAGCCGGACGAAAAGGATCAGCGGATCCTGCGGCTTTGCGTTACGGAGAAGGGGAAGGCTTTTATTGATGATATCTGCAGGGTAGGGAAGCAGATTGAAGAAATGGTGTTCCGGGGAATGAGCATGGAGGAGACTCTGCTGCTGAAGCGCCTGCTCGTACAGGTCCGGGATAACCTGATGGAAGGCCGGGACCCTTCCGCCCTGCGGCCGCCGATGTGATGGCGCGAAGTGACCAACTTGTGAAAGGAGACGAACGATGCGAAAATTATTTCAATATATGGGGATGTACTGGAAAACGGTGCTCCTTGTGTTCCTGATCCTGATCGTGCAGGCATACTGTGATCTGTCCCTGCCGGCCTACACCTCAGACATTGTCAACGTGGGCATCCAGCAGGGCGGGATCAGCGAGCCGGTTCCGAAAGCCGTTTCCCGGGAAGGGATGGAACGGATCCTGATCCTCCTTCCGGATCCGGAGGACCAGGAGAAGGTATTGGATGCCTATGAGGAGGATTCCCATGTCTATGACAAAGCGGCCTTTGTCTTAAAGGAGGGCATGCAGGAAGAGGCGGAGGAGGGCGGCGAAGCCTATGACGAGCTTGCCGGGATCCTGAGTCTGCCTATGATGCTCATTCAGGGCTTTTCCGCCGGAA
>CATLCV010000341.1 GCA_949893755.1 uncultured Lachnospiraceae bacterium
AAGCCGCAGGCGGGCGGTACATTGACCGAAGCAAGTGCCAGCTTTAAGAGCCCCTATGGTACGATCCTGTCCGAGTGGAAGAGAGAAGGAAAGCAGATAAAATATACGTTTACAATCCCGGCAAACACAAAGGCCAGGATCCAGCTGCCAGGGCAGGAGGAAATTGCCGTTGGAAGCGGAACATATATATATACCGTTGAAATGTGATTAAAGGGCAGGCATTTCCCTCTTGCGGGAGTGCCTGCTCCTTTTTGGTAATTTTAATTCACTTTTACAGATCCGCAAACACCTCCATCTGCTTTTTCAATTCCTCCACGATCTCCCGGTTCACATCCATACGCCCGGTGATATCCGCCATATCGTCCACCAGGCTCTTCGTGCTGCCTGCCACGCCCGTGATCCCGGACGCCCCTTCATCCAGAGCCTTTGTGATGCTCCCGATGGAATCAGCGATCTCGTTCATGGAATTTCTCAGCCGGTCCGTCCGGCTGTTGAAAGCGTCGATCATTTCCTGTACATAATCCGCGTCCTCCTTATACTGCCTGCCGGAATGTACAAATTCCTGAAATTCCTTCAGGATCGTTTGGCTCAGGTAATCGGCCATGTCCTGAGAATGCCGGGAAAGATTATGTACCGCCTTTGTCACCACCTCATTGACCTCCTGGATGCGCCCCGCCGTTTCGCCGCAGGAATCTGCCAGACTCTTGATCTCCTGCGCCACCACCGCGAATCCATTTCCCGCGTCGCCGGCCCGCATGGCCTCTACGGAAGCATTGAGGGCGATCAGGTTGGTGGTGGAGGAAATGGCTACGATCTCATTGGTCAGGCTGTTCACCTGATCCACGCTTTTGCTGTTCTCGATGGCTTCGCCAAGCACCTCCAGGATATCGGAAGCCTTTTTCCGGATCACCTCTGTGTTTGTCTGGGCGGATGCCTCCATCTCATTGGCACGCGTCTTCATGGCCGAAGAATACTCCATGATGGCGCCGCATTCCGATGCCATATCCTGGACATCCAGCTTGATATCCGAAGCGCTGCTGTTGATATTGGACGCGTTGCTTGCCACCTTTACGATCGCCTGGGACAGAGAATCCGCAAGAGAGGAAAGCCCTTCTGCGCTTCTGCCCGAGGTTCGGGTGCGCTTGAGCACCTCCCCGGCAACGCCGTTCAGCTTTTCCGAGCTCTCCTGAAGCGTAGTCACCGTCCCCTTGATCGGCGTGATCACGTAGGTCTTGATGATCTTGACCGCCGCAGGCACCAGGATCACACAGGCCGCAATGGAAACGGCCGTGATGATGAGTGAAATGATATAGACGGCCAGGAGCTTTTGCCTTGCGTCCGCGGTCCGGGCGCTGACGGCTGCGTCCAGCTCTGCCGTATTGCTCTCAATGGCGGCTCCGAAGCTTGCCACGTCGCCGTTTGCGCATGCGTAGGCATCCTGAGTCTTGCTGTCTGCACTGGCGCACACCAGATAGACCAGAGAGTGCTTGAAGGACTCATAGTTGGATAAAAGCTGGGAATAGAGCACTTCCTCCTCCTTCGTAATATATTTTTTGTATTCCTCTAAATAAGACTCCAGCGCTTTTTCTTCCTCTTTGATCTGCGTCACGACGGTGATCATCGTGTTGTAGTCCGTGTCAACAATGTGGGACAGCGCCATTTTGTGGATGTTCGCGGTGGCGTATCGGATATCCTGCAAAGTTTCCGAGCCCACCATATAATTGTCCACGATCTTCGAGGCGTTGGAGTTGACATTGTTGATGCTGAACACCGACAGGACATTGGAGATCAGCGCCACGGCTCCCAGGAGTAGGATGGGAAGGATCAGGCGCTGCTGTATACTGAGCTTTGTTTTCATGTGATCTTAACAAATCCTTTCGATAGATAATGCGGTCTCTTTGTTCTGTAATCTACCTTGCGCAGACGCCCTCCGTCATCTGGTCAAGCTGCTCCTGCAGATCCTGTCCGGTGGGATTTCCCGCCGCCATATTTCCTGCAAACAGGGAAACCGGATCCCAGAACTTTCCGCCCACCCGCTGCAGCTGGGAAAATTCAGACTGCTCCAGGAGGGCCGCGATCGCCGGGGACTGCTGGATCTCGGCAGATGCCGCAACCGTCATATTGGCCGGCCCCTGTCCACGCAGTTCAAACCGGAGACGCTGGTTTTCCTCATTGGTGATCCACTCCGCCAGCCGGGCGGCCCATTCCGGGTGCTGGGAATATGCGTTGACCCCGATCAGCTTGCAGCCGGAAAAGGAAGCCATCTGTACCTGCCGGTCAGCGCAGGTGTAGGTGGGCAGCCTGGCCGCTCCGGCATGCTCCCCCCAGGCATCCTCAACTGCAACGGCATTCCATACGCCGCTGATGCCCGCGGCCACAGACCCGTTCCGGACCCCGTCGAGAAATTCCGTATCGGTCCGGCTGGCGAACCCGGGGCTTGCCGCGATCCGGAGCATGGCCTGTGCCACGTCGATCCCGCGGATGTCCCCGTCTGCCTGGTTCCAGGTGCAGTAATTGGTGATGCCGTCGTCGTTGAGCCCAATCTCCAGTCCTGTATTTCCAAAGAAGGAATAGACATACCAGGCGGAGCTCCAGTCCATCACGAACTGCCGCCCGCCTGCAGCCGCGGCCTCCAGGATCCCGTCCAGCGTCTTCACCTGCTCCTCACTGATAAACTGCTTATTATAATATAGAAAGTATCCGTTGTCTGCCGTCAGCGGATAAGCATACAGCGTATTGCCTACCGAGGCGGCCTCCGCTGCGCTGGTCAGGCTCTGACTACGGATCTCGTCCGCATTGTCAATGGGGTCCACGGCGCCTGCTGCGGCCAGCGCATTTAACTGGTCGTCGGCAAATGTAAAGACATCCGCGCCCTCTTCCAGGCCGCCCAGCAGCGCATCCTTGCAGGCCGATTCCCCCTGCGCCTGGAATGTGATCTGAAAATCCGCCTGGCCCTGATAATGGTCCCGGAAGCTCTGGATGATCTGGTTCATCAGCTCCGTATCCTCCTCAGCGCCCCAGACGGTCAGGCTGACCTGCTCCGTCTGCGTATCCGCGGGAGACTTTTTCTCAGAAGACTTACATCCCGTAAAGGATGCCGCGCAGAGGACAGTTAAAAATAAAAGGTATATTCGTTTTTTCATGTCTGTGTCGTTCCTTGTAAAATCAAGATGATAGCATGTATCCCTTTTTCGCTTCTTGGCTGCATATGAAAACAGGGAAATCTTATTCTTAATTATATAATCGGACGGGGAGTTTTTCAAGCGTTAAATATCGCGGAGATCAGCTGCCTGATCGCGTTTGGGACAGATCCTTAAGTATAAGTCTGTAATGAAAAAGGGACAGTGCAAAAAATGCGCTGTCCCTTTTTTGAATACCATTGTATGCAGAAAAGCTTCCGGCGGCAGGTTTTCTGTATA
>CATLCV010000342.1 GCA_949893755.1 uncultured Lachnospiraceae bacterium
GCCCGGCCGCCTGCAAATACTCCCGCAAAGGCTCAATATTGTCAAAGGGGACCTGCTGGATCTCCATGGTCAGGCGGGAGGTCATAGCCACCTCGCCGCTGCCGAACCGCTCCGCCGCTTCGGTGATCGCCCGCATTTCATCGGCGGTGATCTTGCCGTTTCTGGTAATGACACGAACATTAAAATTATCCGTTCCCTTGTTGCTCAGAAAGCCGAGGCCTTTCACCCTTTTTTCTTCTTCCGGGCCGATCGTCAAAGTAGCCATATCACATATCCTCCTGTTTTGTTTTAACAAATGATTACCGTTTCATACCCTGTGTCATTTCGTCTTTATTCTTCATCTTCCTCGAAAGAAGTGAAAAAGGTACCGCCCTCCAATACCTTCGTATTGGTATAGCCGTAGAACTCAAACTCGTCATCCTCTCTCTGTTCGAAGAACTCCTGTGTGATCTCGCTCAGCGTCTCGATCCAGCACGTCTCGTCATCCAATGCCGCAATCCTGACCATATATCACTCCTCCCTTTCAAAAATATAGTACCGCATCCTTGTGATATCATGGAAATAGCTGTCCCTCTCCTCCACGATCAGCTCGTACAGGTCCGTATTGCCCTGTCTTTCGCAGCTTCTCCTGTATGAGTACAGATATCTTCCGGTCTGATGGCGCAAGACCCTTTCCATGATCTCATCCACCACCTCGGAGATCTTCGCCGGGTTCTCCTTGGACGGCATCCACTTCCGGAACAGTCCTCGGATCTGGCTCTTGTTCAGCTTCACCCGCCTGATCCCGTATCGGGACAGCAGCTGCTCCAGGTCAATGCCCTCGGATGCCAGGATGGGGTCAAACTGCTCCTTGTTTCTGAGGTATTCTCCGCCAAGGATGAGAAAGGCCTTGATCTCCTGAACAGCAACGTCCAGATATCTCTTATCATTGGTAGCCTCATAGAAACTGTTTAAATGCTCTAATGATTTCCGGATTCCCTCGTCCAACCCGATGTTCTTCCTTCTTAACGCATTGAACGAGTGGAGCATGATCCACAGTTCTTTATCCTCCTTCATGGACTGCCGGATGTGATCTGATGAACATTCATATTCCATTCTCTCTCTGCCACCTCCTCCAGTATAGCATATCTTTTCCAAAATGTGTGTATTTTGGATTTAATTCGATTTTTGTGACCTTTATTTATACAATTCATTCCGTCTCGCCTCTATTTTGACGATTTTATGCCCCGTTTCCGGACAATTTTACGACAGCAGCAGCTTCTTTTTTACAGGATAGGAGGAGAACGTCAGCCAAAATTCCCGTTCCGTAATCTCAGCCCACTCCTTTTTGGAAACCTGATTTCTCAGGATCTCGTAAGGGTAGCAGACCTGCCTTTTCTCCCCAGGCTGCAATTCCTGCATATTGCCGCTGTAGCGCCCATCCGACGCGTCCGCAATGTTTTTATTGATCCCGTTGGATATCCCGATCCCCTCCGCATACATATCCGACATGGCAACCTGCCTGCTCTCGTCCGTTGTATTTTCCAGAGTAAGGGTGACCTCCAGGAGCTTTGTTTCATAGATCGTTTCGAACCCTGTTTCCTGATACAGCTTTTCCTGCTCTTCCCCGGTCAGAAACCGGAAGGAATCCAGAGTGATCATGACCCCGTCCCGGTATTCCAGCCGTTCTCCGGTCTGCGCGGCCTCCACAGCGGCCGGAGGGATCTCCCGGTTGATCTTTTGGTATCCCGCTGCCGTCAGGATGATGACCAGCACAGTCCCCGCGGCAGTCAATATGCTTTTCTTTCTTCTTTTCCCTGCTCTTTTTTTCATGTTATTCTCCATAAGATCACCCGCATACAATATGCTCTGTGATCTGTCCCTGATCCATCTTGAATATCTCATCTGAGATCTCTTCCAGCACTTCTGAGGTGTGGCATGAAATGATCACCAGCGCCCCCCGCTCCTTTTCTTCCTTTACGATCTGCCAGAGCCTCTGCTCGCTCTTCTCATCCAGCGCGTTGGCAGGCTCATCCAGGATCACGATATCCGGCTGCTCCATGATTACCGCGGCGATTCCCAGCTTCTGCTTCATTCCAAGGGAATACTTCTTATATTTTTTGTGCATTACTTCTTCTAGACCGACTCGTTTCAGGGTTTCTTTGATCTCCCTGCCTCCGATCTTCTTTTTGATCGAGGCGAGCATCGACAGATTCTGAAATCCGCTGTAGGCATCTAAGAATCCGGGTTTTTCGATGAATACGCCGATGCTCTCCGGAAAGGAAAGCTCTTTTCCCAGCTCTTCCCCGTCAATCAGGATCCTGCCCGAGGTAGGCAGAACCAGCCCGCAGATCACCCGCATGAGCATGGATTTTCCGCAGCCGTTTTTCCCCTGCAGGCCATAGATCTTTCCTTTTTCCATGGACAGGCGGATGTCGCTTAGCACATCGTCCACACCGATCTTTTTGTTGATTTCTTCCACTTCAAGATACATTTTTCTCCTCCATTTCTTCAGACTCATTTAAAATATATCCTCTTTCGCCCCTTTTTTCCGGAATATTATCCAGGCGGACCCAAGCCCCAGGAGCACATACGCCGCCGGCACAAATGCATTTTGTGTCCCATAACCGGACTGGGTAAAGTAAACGCTGGAGTAGTCGATGCCGTTCAGCATGGTACAGATCACATGGATCCCGAGCTGCAGAAAGAACGGGCAGACCGCTACAACGATCTTATAATCCGAAAGGAAGCTGCAGGCCAGCGCGGTACAGGCCCAGACCCCTCCCATCACAAAATCAAGGCACAGGAAGAGCACGATATAAACGGCCGGGTGCGAAAAATAAATCTGATAAAACAGGTTCGCGGCACAGATCCCATTATGCGCAAATACGGACTGCGGCGCCAGATTCGGCAATAATACCAGGGCGCACAGCAGGTTCAGGCCCAGCGGAAGGACAACTGCCAGACCGCCGGACAAAAATGCCGACAGATATTTTGCCGTCAGATAATCCTTTCGGGATACGCGTGTGTACAGCCCTTTCAAAAAGCCGCTCGCCTGGTCTGAAAAATAGGATGCCCCAAAGGGCAGCACCGCCAGGATTGGAAGGATCAGAAAATATAAGAATCCTTCCAGGTATTCCGTGCTTCCCCCGATCCAGGAATCCGCCACCGCAAACGGATATAAGATGGGAAATGCTTCCATGTCATTTGTCAGGTTCCAGATACGATGGGGCAGCTGATAATGGATGACCTGCGCGGCCGCAATGAGTCCGCCTAATACAAGTGATAGTGCCATCCCTCTGCTCCGCAATGACCGCCTGACCTCTTCTTTTAAGATTTCTTTCATTTGCTTCTCCTCCAGTATATGTAACCAATTTGCGCAGCAAATTGATTGCCTATATCTTTTATTCGGAAACAGTACCGCTTCGCA
>CATLCV010000343.1 GCA_949893755.1 uncultured Lachnospiraceae bacterium
GTTGTATAGACATAGTCCTGATTCACCTGTCTTACCATCCCTACGTCCGTGATTGAAAATGTCCTCATAACTCTGCCTCCTCTGTCCGTGTCCGTACATAACTTCTTCTGAGCTGGCCGCAGGCACCGTCGATGTCTGCGCCAAGTTCTCTTCTTAGTGTAACATTTATCCCATATTTTTCAAGTTTATTTTTGAAATTCTGTGCATTTTTCCTGTCAGGCTGTTTCAGATCATACTCTTTTACCGAATTTACGGGGATCAGGTTCAGATGGCAATTTCTGGGACCCAGGATCCGGACCAGCTCCCGGACATCCTCTTCCGTGTCATTGACTCCGCGGATCAGGCTGTATTCAAACGTGATCCGCCGTCCGGTCTCCTGGAAATACGCATCGCAGGCCGTCAGCACCTCCTCCAGCTCATAGGCGTTTGCCACGGGCATCAGCTGTTTTCTCTTCTCCTGGGTCGCGCCGTGGAGGGACAGAGCCAATGTGATCTGCAGATGCTCCTTCGCCAGCTCGTACATCTTCGGAACGATCCCGCAGGTGGATACCGTGACGTTCCGCTGGCTGATATGCAGTCCCTTCTCCCCGGTCAGGATCCTCAGAAATGTGAGAAGGCTGTCATAATTGTCCAGAGGTTCTCCGGTTCCCATCACGACCACGTTGGATACCCGCTCCCCCATGATCCGCTGGAGCCGGTAGACCTGTCCCAGCATCTCCGAAGGGGACAGGCCGCGCACCAGGCCGCCGATGCCGGAAGCACAGAACCTGCAGCCCATGCGGCAGCCTACCTGGGAAGAGATGCAGACGGAATTGCCGTAATGGTAACGCATCCACACGCTCTCCACCACATTGCCGTCATGAAGGCGGAACAGGAACTTGCAGGTCCCGTCCAGCCGGGATTCCTGCTTTTCCAGCATGACTACGGGAAGGATCTCATACTGCTCCTCCAGCCTGGCCCTGAGATCCTTCGATAGGTTCGTCATTTCCGAGAAATCCTCCGCCAGACGGACATGCAGCCATTCATAGATCTGCTTCGCCCGGAAGCTGCGCTCCCCCATAGCCTGTATCTCTGCCTGCAATTGTTCATATGTATATGCACAGATATCCTTTTTCATGTTTCCTGTTTCTCTTCCTTATGTTCTGTTCTATTCACGGTCCTGTCAGATGATCCTGAACCGCCTTTCCTGGTTCCCGTCTGCTGCTCTTCGCGGCGATCACCGATCTTTCTGCATACATGCCAGGAAAAAGCCGTCGCACTTGTGGATCCCCGGCAATAACTGGAGGCATCCTTGTTCCTGTACATCCCCTCTCAGCTCTTCACAGAGATTTTCCCGGATATCCTTCAGGGAAAATTCCGGGTTCTGCTCCAGAAACCAGTGTACATTGTCCATATTTTCCGCCGGATTGACGGTACAGGTGCTGTACATCAGGATCCCGCCGGGCCTGACATATGTCTTCACCAGGGAAAGGATCTCTCTTTGAAGCTCTACAAGGCTGGAAATGCTCTCCTCCGTTGTTTTATATTTCAGATCCGTTTTCTTGCCCAGGACTCCCAGCCCGGAACAGGGAAGGTCTGCGATCACGATATCCGCCTTTCCGACGGAACCGGCATCGGCCGCTCTTGCGTCCATCTGCACTGCACGGATGTTGGTGAGTCCGGATCGGTCAATATTTTCCTGGATCAGCCCCACTTTATAAGCCGTCAGATCCCGGGCTTCTACCGATCCCGTTCCCTGGAGCATCTCCGCCATGTGAACGGCCTTGCCTCCGGGCGCCGCGCAGACGTCAATGACGGTATCCCCTGTTCTTGGCGCCGCCGCCTCGCAGACCAGCATGGAGCTTACATCCTGGACCGAGAACCGGCCTTCCTGAAAGCTTTGGAGTCCTCCCAGGTAATCCTGCCCTGAGATATAAAATGCATAGGGGAGATACGGATGGGGAGTGACATGGATTCCCTCGGATTCCAGTTCCCTGCAGAGGCTTTTTGCTTCTGCAGGAACACATCCCGATCCTGCCCTCTCCCGGCTTCCGGTTTTCTGCGGATCCGGTTCCCCTCCGATCCGGCTTCCGGTTTTCTTCAGATCCGCTTCCCCTCCGATCCGGCTGCGGATCATCAGAGGCTTCTCCTTCTGAAACTCCTGCAGCATCGTTTCCACCGTCTGCCTGTCATAGCTTTTCAGCCACAGCTCCAGGATCCACCGGGGCATGGAATACTGCACGGAAAGCCGCTCCGTGGGATCCTCTGGATACGCTACTCCATCCAGCCCGGCAGCCGTGCTCCTTAAGACTCCGTTGACAAATCCCCGCAGGCCCCCAAAGCCTTTTTTGACGGCCAGCTTGACAGCCTCATTGCAGGCTGCGGAATCCGGTACTGTATCCATGTATTTCAGCTGATAGACCGCGCTCCGCAGGATATTGCGGATCACGGGCTTCATCTTTTTGACCTTCACCTTGGAGAACCGGTCCAAAATATAGTCCAGTTCGATCATATGTTCCAGCGTGCCTTCCGTGACGCGGGTGATGAAGGCACGCTCCTTTTTATCCAGATACTGGTATTTTCCCAGAACCTCCCGGAGGACGATGTGGCTGTACTGTCCCTTTTCCGTCACCTCCATGAGGATCCCGAGCACCAGTTCCCGTTCGTTTATCGGCTTCGCCATACTCTATATATCTCCTAAAGATCATTCCTGTTCCGTCCTGTGCCTTTCGGCAAGGCATCCGGCCCATCAGACAATGGTTTCCGGCCTCAGGCCGCGTGATCGGATCCGTTTCTTTCCACATAATTCCTCAGTCATTCCTCCGTCTTCCGGTGATCAAAAGCAGACGGAGCAGCTGCAGGATCGCGGAGGCCGCACTTGCCACATAGGTCAGCGCAGCCGCGCCCAGCACGGCCCTGGTCTGCCGGATCTCCTCGGGATAGAGCATACCGGTTGTCTCCAGCACCTTCACCGCACGGTTGGAAGCGTTGAACTCCACCGGCAGAGTCACCAGCTGGAACAGCACTGCCGCGGAAAACAGCAGGATCCCCATGTTGATAAAAAGACTCGCGGAACGGCTGCCTATCAGCAATCCGATCAGAATCAGGGGCCATGCCAGGGTGGAGCCGAAATTGGCTACCGGAACCAATGCTCCCCGAAACTTCAGCGGCGCATAGCCTGTCGCGTGCTGCACCGCGTGGCCGCATTCATGGGCTGCCACGCCGATGGCCGCCACGGAAGCCGAACCGTAGGTCGAGTCGGAAAGCCCAAGTGTCTTATTCCGGGGATCGTAATGGTCTGTCAGATTGCCCGGAATGTGCCGCACGGTCACATCGTAGATCCCGTTGGCCCGCAGGATCCTCTCCGCCGCCTCCCGTCCGGTCAGCCCGGAACGGCTCCG
>CATLCV010000344.1 GCA_949893755.1 uncultured Lachnospiraceae bacterium
GCCGCTAAGTCACCCTCTCTTCCCTCCGAAGAGTTCTAAAAAAGTGCTTCGCTCGACTTGCATGTGTTAAGCACGCCGCCAGCGTTCATCCTGAGCCAGGATCAAACTCTCGTTATAAGTTCTTTCCCTCAGGACCAACTCTCTGGCTGATCCATCCTTTTTTACTGTTTTCCGCTTCTTCCGAAGCAGAGGCGCATCAAAAATCTTCTTCTCAATGCTCGTTCTTTGAATTTCTCTCTTTTAAGAAATTTTCAAGGATCGTTGTCTATTGTTTAGTTATCAAGGTTCGTCTTTATTCTCTGTCAAGCGACAGCTCGTATATATTATCACATCGCTTTTCACTTGTCAAGAACTTTTTTCAGGTTTTTTTGAAGTTTCTTTCGAACTCCTCTTCCCTGGCCGGCTCTCACGAGTCAGCTTGCATATAATATCACTTGCTTTATCAGATGTCAATAGTTTTTTTACAATTTTTTACATTTTTTTCTTCTCCGCCGCTTTTATCTCTTTCTCTTCCTATTATATGTGTTTTATCTGCTTCCGTCTTATCCGCAATATCGTTACCCGAAAAACAGCTTGATTAATTGATGCATCTGTGGCAAAATGGGTATGGAAGATTGCGGCCTGCAATCTGGAATGAGTGAGATTCATAGAATTTATACTTTGTGAAACGGCCGAATGGCCATAATGGGATGCCCTTGGGTATAAAATAGAACAGGAAAAGGAGGCTGTGGAAAATGAATAGAAAGATATTTTTCTGGTATATGCTTTTTTTCATTTCAGGAGCTGCCTTTTTTTTAACAGGATGCGGCAAGGATTCCACAGAATCCGGCCAGAGCCGAAGCTCTTCCGGCTCGAATCAAAAATCCGAACCGGAGACCGTGCGGGAAAGCGTACAACAATCCCTGCTGCCCCAGGCTTCTGGAGCCGTTGTATATGGAAACGACACCATTTCCATTGATGCTTCCAATACCGGCGAAGGCTATGTGATGGTAAGGTACGCCGGAGCGTCGGAACAGGTGCGGCTTCGGATCACCATACCGGGAGGAACCCTTTACACTTACGCGCTGGCGATCGGCCAGTATGAGACCTTTCCGCTGACAGGCGGCAACGGCTCCTATCATATGGAAGTATTGGAGCACGCCTACGACGATATGTATGCGCTGGCATTTTCACAGGATATTGAGGTCGCTTTAAATGACGAGTTCAAACCGTTTTTGTATCCCAACCAGTATGCCTGGTATACCCAGGAATCCCAGGCCGTCCAGTACGGGATTCAATTATCGGACAAGTCATCGGATGACCTGTCCTACGTGGAAAATGTATATCATTACATTATAGAAAATGTAACTTACGATAAGGAAAAGGCGGAGAATGTCCAGCCCAACTATCTTCCGAATATCGATGAGACCATGTCCACCGGAAAGGGCATCTGTTTTGACTATGCGTCTTTGATGACAGCCATGCTCCGCTCCCAGGGAATCCCCACCAGGCTGGAGATCGGCTATTCCGGCGAAGCCTATCACGCATGGATCAGCGTCTATCTGAAGGAGGCCGGCTGGGTGGACAACATCATTGAATTTGACGGCACGGACTGGACACTGATGGATCCGACGCTGGGCGCGTCAAACAATAAAAAGTCTGTGGAAAAATATATCGGCGACGGAAGCAATTATGTCGTTAAATATTCTTATTGAATTTTTAAGTTTTTTGGAGAGGAAAACGGAGGGCGGTTATGGAGAACAGAGAAATACATGCAAAACCTTTTACAAATATGGAGATTTCGGCTTTCTGCGGGCAGATTGCCCTGGTCCTGAAATCCGGCATTTCTTCGATAGAAGGGATCACGATCATGGTCGAGGATGCCCCGGAGGGGGAGGAACGGCAGATTTTGGAGCAGATCCTGGAGAAGATGCAGGAGACCGGAAGCCTGTATGATTCCCTGTCTGATACCGGGCTGTTTCCCTCCTATATGCTTCATATGGTCGAGATCGGGGAAGAGACCGGCACGCTGGATGAGGTCATGGAGGCCCTGAGCAGCCATTACGACCGGGAGGATGCCATCGGAAAAAGCATCAAAAGCGCCGTTACATATCCGCTGATCATGGCAGGCATGATGATCGCGGTCATTATTGTACTTCTCGTAAAGGTCATGCCGATCTTCAATCAGGTGTTTGTCCAGTTAGGCACTGAGATGACCGGATTTTCCCGGATGCTGATGGATCTCGGCAATGCCATCAACCGTTATTCTATTGCCCTGACCGGACTGCTGGTGGCAGTGGTGCTGCTGATCCTTTACTGTACCCGCACCAGAAGCGGACGTGCTTTCACCCGAAGCCTTGGATATCATCTGGCCTTTATCCGTCCGATCTATGAGGAGATCGCAGCCTGCCGTTTTGCCAGCGGAATGGCTCTCACACTGAGCAGCGGGCTGAATCCGGAACGGAGTATGGAACTGGTCAGCGCCCTGAATGACGATCCGCTGTATCAGGAAAAGCTGGAAAGCTGCAGAAAAAAGATGGACGAAGGTCAGGATCTGTCCGAAGCCCTGCACGAGACCGGCATGTTCACCGGAATCTATGCCCGCATGGCTTCCATCGGTTCCAGGACAGGCTCCATGGATCAGGTGATGGACCGGATCGCCGGACTGTATCAGGATGAGATCGACAATCGGATGAATACGGCCCTTGCAGTATTAGAACCCACCCTTGTCATCGCATTATCCCTGATCGTAGGCGTGATCCTGCTGTCTGTTATGTTGCCGCTGATGGGCATCATGTCCAGTCTGTAAGGAACTGTGGATCCCGATACCGCGCCAGATAAATCTGGCGCGCAGGGTAACATGACGTACCCAGCAGATTTCATAGGAGGAAAAAAATGGCTCGTTTTCAATATCGGAAATCACCGCATACATATCGGAAACTCATCCTTTCTGTCTGTGCGTTTACGCTGATCACAGGGGTATTCTACCAGGGGATCGAATCCCTGTCCTCCAGCACCCAGAAGCGTCAGAAAGAAAGTCTGGAAAATGCCCTGATCCGGAATATTACTTATTGCTATGCGGTCGAGGGTTCTTATCCGGAAAGTCTGGATTATCTGAAGGAGCATTACGGCCTGACCTATGATGAAGACCGTTTCTTTGTGGATTACCAGGTGATCGGCGCCAATATCCTGCCGGATGTCACGATCATTGAGAAAGGAGAAAAATGATGCGCTTTCGAACTCAGCAGAGTCATATGATTGATTTTTTGTTTCCCGTGGCATTATTTTTTGTATTCGCAGTATCTGCTATGACCGTGATCCTGCTGGCTACCGGAATCTACCGCTCCACCACCGAGCATTCCTCTCTCAATTATACGGCCCGGAC
>CATLCV010000345.1 GCA_949893755.1 uncultured Lachnospiraceae bacterium
CAAGCCACGGAAACGCCAGCATAACTACCGCCAAAGCCGCCATCCATAAAATAATGTTCTTTTTCATATGATACCTCTTCCAAAATCTGTTTTTAATTCCCCAATCTGTCAGAACATAGGGGATACCTGCCTTGTCGGGCTGTGACCTTATTGGAAAATATATTCCAAATCTTGTTACTCTCTCAATCTTCTGGCACTGTTCCATTAGGGCACTCAATTCCTAAAATATCATAATACTCATTTGTAAATGAAATTTGCTCATAAGGGAATTTGCTTTGCAAATCTTTGATATACTCAAACGGGGTATCTATCAATGCTACATCCATCCCTTTGCGAATTGTATCCAAAACGCTTTTTACTTCGGGCCGAGCTTTATATTCCTGTTCTTCTGGACAATTAACAAAATCATCAAACATTTTCTTGTCCCACCAAATAATCTGTTGCAGAGTATTTGTACCACCAGTGGCGAGTATCAGCCCTAAGAAATCGCAAAAATTACGGGCAATGGGATAGACAAAGTAATCGCAACAAGTTTCTGGATTAACACAGAAAACCATATCTCCAAAACCTTCAATAAAGCAGTAGTGTATGCCATTATCCCAACCAATAATTTCAGCTCCAATAGGTATGCAAAAACACGGCATTCCTCCTCCAAGTTCTAAACCAATCCAACTACCGTCTATCTTCAAATTTTTATATTTTTCATAAAGCATATTCATTTAGGTTCCTCCAAAACAACACTTAATCTGTAGGAACGCTGGGGATAAATATACTGCCTAACTTCCCCTGCCACCCCTCCCTTCGCTGCTTTCCCATTCAGAGCCGCGCCCTCGCCTCCGGGCAGACCGCAGAGGCAAAGCATCATGCGCCTCTGCGGAATAGGGTGTAAGGATTATACCTGTATATCCAGCCCTTCCACCATGCCAGATTTCCCAGATACCATTGACGTGATGCTCTCATCCGCAAAGATTTCATCCAGCACATCAGACGGAATCGGTTTGCCATGCGTCCAGCCGGGTACCTTTTCTTTCACGGCATTGGCTACCTTCCTCCCAATGCTTATTTCCAACTGCCCTAAAGTCCATGCCGCAGCTACCCGGTCTTCCTTCTTTAATGTCTTATAATAATTGTTTTTTGCCTGAGCCATTTCTTCCCACTCTGCTTCATTATCACCGGACATTCCATTGTATTTATAATACGCATCCTTCACGCTGTTAAAAACGCGCTGCTTCATCTCATCAGATACCTTGATAATCTTCCTCGCATTGGGATTGTTGGTAACGCACATCCCTTCCACACCATAAGAATTTTTCCTATGTCCGGTAAGCTGGTCTTCCAGCGTATTCTTCCCGCCCGCACTGGAACGCCTTGCCCCGGCGAAAGGTGTATTCATGTTTGTTTTGCCACCGTTCATCCTTGATAAGAGCTGCCAGATTCCCTGACTGTTATTTCCTATACGCATGATAAAATTCCTCCTTCTATATGGTCAAATCCAACTGTGCGCCTTTGCCTTCTTCCTGCAGTTTCACGGGCTGGCTTGTTCCCGCCTTTATCTGTTCCATCAGTTTTTCCACGGATTCAGCCTTTGCCAGCTTCTTCTCCTTTAAGGCTTCTTCCTCTTTCTTCTTCGCACGTTTTTCCGCTATCTGTTTCTGTACCTTTTCCTTATAGACCGTACCGGGGTTCTCCATTGTGTCCTTGCTCCTGCCGACCATCCAGTAAGACACTTTCCCATTCTTGTCAATAAGGGCTCCTGCACTGAGTATCTCATCATTGTTCTCTCTTGCGAACTTCTCAATCCGCTCCGAATTGCCGGACATTTCTGCAAAGACTTTCTCATACTTTGCCGCCGCTGCCGGGTCTTTCGCCATCTTCTCCACAATACTGGAGGAAACCGCCATGTTGTTATAACCCCTGCTCCCAAGCATATAGGCATCTTCCTGTTTTCCGTTTTTGAAATCCGCAACCGTTATGTTCACATCCGGGTATTTCTCTTTCAGACTATTAAGATAAGCCTGCGAATCCCCATTGAGGGAACTGTTCCCATTTGTCCTGCCCGCCGCATATGTGTTCGTGTAATCCGTTACTCCTGAAATTGCCATAATAATCATCCTCCTTCAAAAAATCTTACCTGCGGCCCCTCTGTCATTCAGGGCCGCCTATGCCCCCTTGCGGTAAGTCCGGGCATGATCTTCCTTACTTCAAAATGCCCGGAATGCTTATATTTTCTGATTTCCAACCACGCTTTTGCTGAATGTGCTTATGTTTTCCTCATAGGCAGTTGCCGCAAGTGCGCTTACTCCTGCGGTCTGGAATGCCGCCGCATCGTCACCGCTTTGCATTCCCCCTGCAAGAAATGCCTGTAACCTCTGCCTGCTTGCCATCTGACTTTTCAGGTAGTTCTCCTGTGCCGCCGCCTTCCTTGCCTGTGCTTTTTTGACCGCCTCCTTCTCCTGTTCCTCCATCAGTTCTTCCATCCTCTCATGGCGTTTTTCCCACCATGATTTTTCATTTCCGGCAAAATTAGAGCCGCTGCCTCCCACCGGTCCCGCATAACCGTAGCATTCTTCCGGGGATGCCCCGATAACATCATAACCAACATAGTTTGAACATCCGGTTATACCTTGAACCGAACATGCTGAACGTACCCGATTCAAAACATATTCCTCATACTCTGGATCAATTTTCATTCTTTCAAAAGCTTCTTCTTTAATTATAATTGCTCCCGATGAGTATGTAGAACGAGCCCACCCGCTAACGGGCATTTGGGATATTTCATTCATAACCCATTGCTTATACTCATCCAACGTCATTTCATCTTTGGATTTTCCACCAACTGAACTATTTGAAACTTTAGCTAAATTCGGCGGATAATTAATTACCATGTCCCCCGCCCATGCTGATGAGCCGGATTTTTCCGCCGCATTCTTTCCTTCCGCGGCTTTCTGCACCTCCTCCGCAAAATTCCCGGTTCCTGCCGCCTTTTGGCTTCTGTTTGTGTAGGCATAGGGGTTTACTCCTGCGCCGCTTACATTACTGATACTCATACCTGTCTCCTTTCCTGTAACATCACCGTTACACTGAACTCATTTTTCTTTACCTTGATATCCACATCCCCCATATATTTCTCCGCTTCCCTCTTTACATTGGAAAGCCCGATCCCATGCATGGAACCCTGCCTTCCGAAAGGCTCCTTTTCCTTTGTGGAGATTGGGAGGTTCGTATCCGCATCCATGATGATCTCCCCTTCAAACGGGTTTCTGACCTCGATCAGGAAGAACTTTCTCTTCTGCCTGCTGGAAATGAAAATGTACCTGTCGCCTTGCCGCATCTCCCCGCAGGCTTCCAGGGCGTTCTGCAGCA
>CATLCV010000346.1 GCA_949893755.1 uncultured Lachnospiraceae bacterium
CATGCAGGCCTTCCAGATCTGGAATGATTATCTGCTGGCCAGCCTGTACGTCAGCAAAAAACAGCTGAAAACATTGACGGTAGCGATTCATTCGCTGTTCTCCGCGCAGAGCAGTGATTATACCACGGCCATGGCGGCGATCGTGATCTCGGTCCTGCCGATTGCGATTTTGTTTTTAAGCCTCCAGAAATATTTTATAAAAGGAATGACGGTAGGGGCGGTCAAGGGCTGAGTTTTTGCGCTGTGCGCATACGGAAAATGGCTGCCGCAGGCTCGGGTTTCGCAGGTGGAAAGCTTTGCTTTCAGGAAAGGAGTAAAAAGCAGGAATGCAGATTTTGAAGGAATATTGCCTCGGGGATATGAAGGCAAGGTATGTGACGGATGAGGAGAAAAAACAGGTCGGGCTGCTATTGCTGCCAGCCGGTATGCCGGAATCTGCTCTCCGGGAGAAGAAGGAGCAGCTGGATTCTCTGGTGCAGCTGAAAGTGGCAGGAGATATTTATGATGAGGCCTATGCCCTGGGCAATTCCATGCGGAACGGGGAATCCGTGCGCCGTCTGGAATACCAGGGGCAGCAGGTGAAGGAGCAGGACGGCAGGATTGAGATCTGTACGATTCTGTCCGTGAAAAACCGATATCAGGTGACCCATCATCTGGTCTGGAAAAAGGACAGCCGGTATGTGCGGATTTTCTGTACGATAGAAAATACCGGGCAGGAGGAATTTGCCTTGGAAATGTTCGAGAGCTTTTCTCTCGGCGGGCTTTCACCTTATCTGGAGGGAGACGGCCACGGGCAGATGTATCTCTATAGGCTCCGCAGCGTGTGGAGCCAGGAAGGCAGGCTGGAGTGTATCCCCCTGGAAGACCTGCAGCTGGAGCCGGCCTGGGATCCCCATGCGGTGCGCTGTGAAAGATACGGGCAGGCAGGATCTATGCCGGTAAACAAATTTTTCCCCTTTGGGGCGGTGGAGGATCGGAAAAACCAGGTGTTCTGGGGTGCGCAGATCGCCCATCACGCGTCCTGGCAGATGGAGCTGTACCGGAAGGACGACGGGCTGGCCATGAGCGGCGGCCTGGCAGACCGGGATTTCGGGCACTGGATGAAACGGATTTCTCCGGGGCAGGTATTTCAGACGCCGGAGGCCATCGTGAGCACGGCTCATACGGACTCCTTTGACCTGTTTACCGGAAGGCTGACCGAAGCGGCGCTGGAAGGGATGGAACAGGCTCCGGAAACAGAGCGGGACCTGCCCATCATTTTTAACGAATACTGTACCACCTGGGGCAGCCCGTCCCATGAAAATATCTGCCGGATCCTGGAGCATATCCGGGGAAAGGGTTTCCGATATTTCGTGATCGACTGCGGGTGGTATAAGGAGGAAGGCGTTCCCTGGGATATCAGCATGGGAGATTATGAGGTATCCAAAAGCCTGTTTCCGGAAGGGCTGGAGAAGACGGTTGAAAAGATCAGGGAGGCCGGGATGATCCCCGGAATCTGGTTTGAGATCGAAACCGTTGGAAGCGCGGCCCGGGCCTATCAGATGGAGGAGCATCTGCTCCGCAAGGACGGTTCTGTGCTGACCAGCTATTTCCGGCGGTTCTGGGATATGTGCGACCCCTGGGTGGAGCGGTATCTGACCGAAAAGGTGATCGGGACACTGCAGCGTTACGGGTTCGGATATATGAAGATTGACTATAATGAAACCATCGGGATCGGCTGCGACGGCGCGGAATCTCTGGGAGAGGGGCTGCGCAGGAACATGGAGGCATCGGCGGTATTTTTCGAAAAGGTGCGGCAGGAGGTTCCGGGAATCGTACTGGAAAACTGTTCCTCCGGAGGCCACAGGCTGGAGCCGGGGCTGATGGGGCAGATGAGCATGGCATCCTTTTCGGATGCCCATGAGTGTGAAGAAATCCCCATCATAGCGGCTAACCTGCACTGGGTCATCCAGCCCGCACAGAGCCAGATCTGGGCGGTTATCCGGCAGGCGGACTCCCTGAAACGGATTGCCTATTCCATGGCAAATACATTTTTGGGCAGGATGTGCATTTCCGGTGATGTGACGGATCTGAGCAGGGAGCAGTGGCAGGTGATCGAACGGGGAATGGACTTCTACAGAAGCATCGTGCCGGTGATCAAAGAAGGACAGTCCTATCGGTACGGGCCGAAGATCCGGAGCATGCGGCATCCAGAAGGATGGCAGGCGCTGGTGCGGGCAGGAAAGGATCACATGGCCTGTGCGGTCATCCAGGTGTTTGAGGAAGAACTGCCGAAGCAGATTTCTTTCCCGCTGCCGAAGGGATGCCCGGAAACAGTGAAGGGCATGTACTCGGAAAAGGAGGAAGGAAAAGAAGAGTTTGAGATCCGGGAGCATACGGTTTACTATACGGCCCGGGAAAATAAGAAAGCACTGGCTGTTTTACTTGGCAGGGAATAATTGTATAGTTAGAAAAAAATATTAGCTGTGCGGTTGGAAAATGTTGCATTGAGAACGGTTTGTGATTCTTTTGAGGTATACTTTGTTTATACGAGGAGGTATGCATATGGAATCATGGATCATCAGGACAAAGAATCTGAAAAAATATTATCAGCTTGGGGAGCATACGGTAAAGGCATTGGACGGCATGGATTTTCTCGTCAGGGAGCGGGAGTTTGTGGCGGTCATCGGCACCTCCGGGTCGGGAAAATCCACGCTGCTCCACATGATCGGCGGGCTGGATGTGCCCACCGGCGGAGAGGTCTATGTGGCCGGAAGGAACTTAAGCGAGATGAACAAGGAGCAGCTTGCGGTGTTCCGCCGCCGGAAGGTGGGGTTCGTGTTCCAGAACTATAATCTGGTGCCGGATCTGAATGTATTTGAAAATGTGGTGCTCCCTGTGGAGCTGGACGGGCGGCACGTGGACCGGGAATTTGCGGAGGAGATCCTGGACTTTCTGAAGCTGAAAGAGAAGCAGGAGGCGCTTCCGGGGACTCTCTCAGGCGGCCAGCAGCAGAGGGCCGCTATTGCCCGGGCCCTGGTGTCCAAGCCGGCCATCCTGCTGGCCGATGAACCGACGGGAAATCTGGACACGGCCACCAGCCATGACGTGATCGGATTGTTAAAGCTGGCGGCAAAGCAGTTCCAGCAGACGGTGGTGCTGATCACCCATGACAACGACGTTGCCCAGATGGCGGATCGGATCGTGCGGATCGAGGACGGGCGGATCGTGGGGCGAAGCGGAACAGAACGGGGGAAGGATCAGGGGACGAAAGGTTCCTGTATGGACGGATCCCAAGCGGATGCTCTGGCGGATGGAGAGAAGCAGGAAGAGAAAGGCGGTGTCAGCCGTGCTGAAAAATAACAACAC
>CATLCV010000347.1 GCA_949893755.1 uncultured Lachnospiraceae bacterium
CGCGTCCTCCGGAATCCTGACGGCCAGTTTCATGCCGCCTGCCGGAACAGATTTCACAGTGATGTGGATCTCATTTTCAAAGGGGAACCGGGTTTCCATGGAAATGTGTACACTCCCCGCCGCCAGATCTGCTTCGGCCTGGTTGGAGATAAACAGGTTCACATACAGCTCCCGCTCTCCTGCGGAATAAATATACTGCCCCATGGAGGCCAGCGTCCTTGCAATATTCGGGGGACAGCAGGCCACGCCGTACCATTTCTGGCGGACCGGCTTCACATGCTCTCTGGAGGTTCGCTCCATGCAGTTCTCCGGCCACACCTCCAGCGGATTCACATAAAAGAAACTCTTCCCGTCCAGTGCGATGCCTGCCAGCACCGTGTTATACAGCGCCCGTTCCACCGTGTCAATATAGGATGCGTCCCGGGTGATATTGGCCATCCGGATCCCAAACATGGCAAGCCCGATGGACGCGCAGGATTCCGAATAATTGCAGTCATTGGGCAGGTCATAATCCGTGGTAAACCGTTCCAGAAGGCCGGACGCCCCAATCCCTCCGGTAATGTACATCTGTTTCCTGACGATGTTATCCCAGATCCTGACACAGGTATCCATCAGCTCCTGATCCTGATACGCGTCCGCCAGATCCGCCATTGCAGAATACATATACACGGCTCTCACCGCATGTCCCTCTGCCGCAGACTGCTCCCGCACCGGCCGGTCCGACTGGGAATATTCCGGACGGTAATCTGCCAGCTCCGGAGTAATATTCCAATATTCAGAGGTCTGTCTCTCCTTCAGGAAATAATTTTCTCCAACGCCTCTCGCGTCAATAAAATATTTCGCCAGCTCCAGATATTTTTGTTTTCCGGTCGCCCGGTATAGCTTGATCAGTCCGATCTCCACCTCCTGGTGGCCCGGATAGCCGTGGATCTTTCCCTCTTCCGTCCCGAAGGTGTCGCAGAGCAGATCCGCCAGCTTTTCTGCGACATCCAGAAATTTCCGCTTTCCGGTTCCCTGATAATAGGCCGCTGCCGCCTCCATCATATGGCCCGCCGTATAGAGTTCATGGCCCTCGCACAGGTTCTTCCACTTCCGGTCCGGCTCCTTGATGATAAAATAGGTATCCAGATACCCATCCTCCTGCTGCGCCTCCGCGATCAGTTCGATCACCTGGTCCGCCGTTGCCTCCAGCTCGCTGTCCTCGTTTGCCGCCAGGGAAAAGCCCACGGCTTCCAGCCATTTGGCGATATCCGTGTCCTGAAAGACCGCACCGTAAAATTCCCCGCTTTTCCTGCCCGCCGCGATCTCAAAATTGTCCAGACAGTGCGACGGCTCCGCGTCCGGAATCCGGTCATTCATGGCATTCCACTGGTAAGGTATGATCGCATCCTTCACCAGATCGACATGCTTCGACCAGAACGGGTCATCGATCTGGATCTTTCTTAAATCTATAGCATGCAACATTTCTTTGCCCTCCTATATGTATGATATGCCCGGATTCCGTCAAATGCAAACCCGGGCTGACATTCCAGTTTATCGCAGGTGGAAATATTTACGCCTTCACCGCCCCGTTGGTCAATCCGCTGACAATATATTTCTGCATAAAGATAAAGATCAGCACAACCGGCATGATGGCAATGATCCCGAACGCCATGGTCGCGTTCCATAAGGTCTGATACTGCTGTACATAATTGTAGATACTGGAAGTGATCGGCCGTTTATTGGGATCCGTAATAAAGGTAATCCCGTAGATCAGATCGCCCCATGCATATACAAAGGAGAACACGGCCGCCACCACGATCCCCGGCTTCGCGATCGGGAGCATGACCTTCGTAAAGGATGTAATGCTGCTGCACCCGTCGATCTTTGCCGCCTCGTCCAGCTCCTTCGGGATGGACAGGAAATAGGTCCGCAGTATGATGATGCTGAACGGGATCCCCAGTGTCGCATCCGCCAGTACCGGCGCCAGATAGGAGTTTAAGATCCCCATCCTGGAAAACATGATATACAGGGAGGTCAGGATCAGCGTGGACGGAAGCATCTGTGTCATCAGGAAATACAGGATCAATACCTTCCGGCCGCTGAATTTGAACCTTGCAAGACCATAGGCCGCCGGGATGGACAGCACGGTGGATATGACCGTGGCGCCGCAGGCAATGATCAGGCTGTTTTTAAAGCCCCGCAGGGTATCGCTGGAAGCGGAGAGCTGATCCGCAAATGCTTCAAAGGTCAGATCCTTCGGCCACAGCGGCGTGGGAATCTGAAAGATCTCCACCTGGGTCTTGAGTGCCGTGACCACCATCCAGTACAGCGGGAAAATGAAGATCATAAATACCAATACTCCAATGATAAAAAATTTCCAGCTTCCTTTTTCTTTCTTCATCTCACATCACCTCTTCCTCATCGTTGATCAGTTTAATATAGAAAATTCCGACCACAAATAAGATCAGGAACAAAATATTTGCTGCCGCCGCGCCTTTGCTGAACTGGAACTGTTCAAAGGAGAGCTTGTATGCGTAGGTCGATACCAGCTCTGTGGCGTTGATCGGCCCGCCCTTTGTCATGACCCATACCAGGTCAAATACCTTAAAGGTATAGACAAATCCCAATGTGAGCACCGACATGATGGCCGGCCGGATCATGGGAATGGTGATCTTAAACAGTGTCTGGAACTTGTTCGCTCCGTCCAGCCTTGAGCTTTCGTAGATCTCCTCCGGGATGGTTGTAAGTCCCGTGATCAGAAGCATCATGTTAAATGGGATCCCGATCCAGATATTTGCCACAATGATCGCTGCCATGGCAAGCCCCGGATCCAGAAGCCATTCCAGCGGCGCGTCGATCAGGTGCAGGGACAGGAACAGCTGGTTGATGATGCCGCCCTTGCTGGCGAACATAAATTTAAACAGCAGACCCGCAACCGTAACCGGAAGCAGCCAGGAGATCATAGTAACGCCCCGGAAAAACGAGCTTCCCGCGAATTTTTTGTTGAACAGAAGAGCCAGGCCGAAGCCAATAAAAAACTGGAAAAAGATCGATACTACGGTAAATATCAATGTATTCCGGATGGCGGAGGACAGGATCGCGTCCTCCCCCTCAAATAATTCGATATAGTTCTGGAAGCCCACCAAAGACTGCTTCGCTGTATCCGCAAACGTGTACACGTCCACATTTTTAAAGCTGAGGATGAAGTTCTGTATCATCAGATATCCTACAAATACCAACATATAGATGGCTGCAGGAAGGGCGAACAAAAAGCCCGCCCGAATACTTAAATGCTTTGTTTTTTTCATCTCATTCCATCCTTTCTGAGTGAAAAACTATTTTTCAG
>CATLCV010000348.1 GCA_949893755.1 uncultured Lachnospiraceae bacterium
GTTGAAGAACAATTAACTTTGCAAAGAGCCGGATGCGGGAAAGCCGCACGTCCGGTTCCGTAGAGGGGTGTGGGGAGCAATCCCCACATCTACTCGACATATATTGTGGCTGCATGACATTTTCCGAAAGCCCCGGCCTCATCTCCCGGCAGGATCAGATATTAATGATCTGCGAAAGCATTTCCCTGCATTTTATTTCATCCTTCATACGCAGAGCTTCATAGAACTGCATCCACCGTTTTCCCCAGACATTGCGCTTGTCAGGATCCAGGTCATCCAGACGCTTAGAAGCGTTGAATTTCATATGCTGCCGCATGGGCTCCCTGGCAAGCGCCATGGCATACGTCATCAGGTCATTATGAGTCATGGCGATCAGAGCAGTATGCAGGGCTTCTGTCGTATCTACAGTTTTCATCAAATATACTTCTGACTGCTTCGGATCTGTCTCGGAATAATATTGCTCCAGCTCTCTGCCAAACTGTTCGCATAGCTGGCGGAAATGTTCCAGTTCTTCTTCCGTACAGCGTTCCAGGATAGCGTCCAGGCATCCGATCTCCAGAATCTTACGATATTCTCCGACATTGTCCAGAGTCTCCTTGCTTATGTAGAATTCCGCCAGTTCAGAAATCTGGCTGCTCAGGTCGAACTTTTTAACATATGTTCCGTCACCTACCCGGATATCCAATACCCCGAGAGTGTTGAGCCGCTGCAGCGCAATACGCACAGTCAGCCGGTTGACACCAAAATCCTGGGACAGCTCCATCTCCGTGGGAATCTTTTCACCGGCGGTCCAGGTCTTATCCCGAATCAGTTCTTTCATTTTTTCGCAGACCAGATCAGCTGCGGATTTTTTTTTGATCTTATAATTCTGTTCCATGCTTTTACCCCGAATTTTCTAAATGATTCGTCTAATCTTAGAATAATCCTTTTTATAAGAATTGTCAAATAAATGTGCAGTTTGCACAAAAATGAAATGTGAAAATTATATAAATTTCCGTATTTTATTTTTACTGTTGACAATTCGTATTATGTGAACTAATATATAGGGCGAAAGAACGAATTAGCGAAAGGGCGAACAATTAAAAGGAGGGACAACATGGATTATGTAGTAAAGACTGAAAAAGGAAAAGTAAAAGGTATTTTGCAGGATGGAATTTACCGGTTTCATGGAATTCCTTATGCAAAAGCGCCTGTAGGGGCGCTGCGATTTTGCATGCCGGAGGAAGCAGAAGCGTGGGACGGGGTATATGACGCGGCTGCCAGGAAGCCGATCGAACCGCAGAGACCGTCGGATCTGGACATCCCTATGGGACCGGTTCTGCTGCCCCAGAGTGAAGACTGCCTGACCCTGTCAGTCAGCACACCGTCTCCAAATGAGAAGCTCCCGGTAGCTGTCTGGCTGCATGGAGGAGCCAACTGCTATGGGGGAGGAGATCTGGAATGGTATGATGGGGCTCGTCTGGCAAAGGAAGCTCATGTGGTGACGGTCAACTTGAATTTCCGTCTCAGCCTGTTTGGCTTTTTATGTCATCCAAAGGTAAATGAGCGGAATCTGAGCATTGAGGACCAGATGCTGGCGCTTCGGTGGATTCAAAAAAACATCGGTGCGTTCGGCGGCGATCCGGAGCGGGTGACTGTATTTGGACAGTCAGCCGGAGGCAACTCCATCGTACATATTTTGTCCAGGTCAGATTCGGAAGGCCTGTTTAGTCAGGCGGTTCTGGAAAGCCCGTCGCTTGGACGGGGCAACCATACACAGGAGGATGCATTTGAGATAGGCAGAAGTGTGTTGGCTAATCTGGAACTTGTACCGGAGGAAGAGAAGCCTCTATTGGAACAGCTTCAGGAAAAGTCGGTGGAGGAACTGCTGGATGCTGCTGAGAGGATAGACGGGAGACTGCTGGAAAAGCATCAGGGGATGGTTTTTAAACCAGTCATGGATATGTGGCATACACCGGAGCAGACAGTGCAGGCTGCCGTGCAGGAAGCAGTGAGAAGAAAGCTTCGTATCGTGATCGGACTGACCAGAGATGAGGTTCATGCTTTTGTACAGGGACGGGATGAAGAAACACTGAAAAAGATCAGCGAGGTACAGTGTCAGCGCTACGAACTGCCGGGCCATGTTTTTGCGAAGATGGCAGCCGGGGGCGGATGCCAGGTTTGGAAATATCGGTTTGACTGGAGCGCGCCGGAGTCTATCTTTAATGCCTGCCATTGTCTGGAACTGCCCTTTGTATTCGGCAATCTGGAGGCATGGGATGCCCCTATGCTGAAAGGTGCTTCGGAAGAAGAACTGGACACCCTGCGGGCAACGGTTCAGGCATTGTGGGGAACATTTTTCCGATTTGAAATACCGGATGAAAGTATATGGCCCGTGTATACGGAGGAAGGAAAACAGATAAAATGCATTGACAACGCGGAAAATCCGATTATAGAAGAACCATATTATGGAGAATTTTAAGAAATGAAAGGAGGAATATAAAGCCTGGGATTGGAGCGGCAATGCAGAATGTGAACATAAAAATATAGAGAATCAACGAATAGGAGGTGCGTTATGGATTACGCAAAAGAATCGCTGCGCCTGCACGAGCGGGCAGGAGGAAAGATCGAGGTAATAGCCACGGTTCCGGTGAAAAGCAAGGAAGATCTGGCGCTGGCTTATACGCCGGGAGTGGCACAGCCCTGTCTGGAAATCCAGAAAGATGTGAACAAAAGTTACGAATTGA
This sequence comes from uncultured Lachnospiraceae bacterium, assembly GCA_949893755.1. GTDB lineage: Bacteria > Bacillota > Clostridia > Lachnospirales > Lachnospiraceae > Schaedlerella. The sequence goes on from CATLCV010000348.1 coordinate 2,727, forward strand.
CAAGACGCCATAATCTGTGTCTTGTAGTGACTGACGGTTCTGCGGTACTGGGGCTGGGCAACATCGGTCCGGAGGCAGGAATGCCGGTTATGGAAGGAAAATGCGCTCTGTTCAAAGCATTCGGTGATGTAGATGCGTTTCCCATGTGTATCAAAAGCCAGGACGTGGATACCATTGTGGAAACGATCTATCAGATCTCCGGCAGCTTCGGAGGGATCAATCTGGAGGATATCGCCGCGCCGCGCTGCTTTGAGATTGAACGAAAGCTCAAAGAACGCTGTGATATCCCGATCTTCCATGATGATCAGCACGGAACGGCAGTCATTACACTGGCAGGGCTGATGAATGCGCTTAAAGTAGTGGATAAGAGGATGGATCAGATCAGGGTTGTCATGAACGGAGCAGGCGCGGCGTCCATCGCCATATCCAGACTGCTTCTCGCCAACGGAGTAAAGCATCTGATCCTGTGCGACCGGAAGGGCGCCATCTATGAGGGACGTACAGAAGGAATGAATGCGGTC
>CATLCV010000349.1 GCA_949893755.1 uncultured Lachnospiraceae bacterium
CCTCCGGGAAATATCATTCTCTGGAAAATATTTATCCTGAATATCATGAATTTCATGAATGCAATTACATAATAACAGAAGATGAAGATGCTGGTCTCGAATTTTATCAGCATTTTTACGGCGAGAAAGTAATATCTAGCCATGGGAACAGTAATCTCAGTAAATTCGGCGGCCCGGATTGCCTTCTTATAGGAGACGGATGTGCCATCGGTGCTTTTATACAGGATCTGCTTCTAACAAAATCCGCATTATATCTGCCCGAATCTTTTGAATGGAAGCTGCTCCAAAATGGGATGTTTCAAAATACGGATGCTGTAAAATTATTATCAGAACAGCCGGAATCCGTAGTTGATACAAGTTATCCTAGTCCCGAAAAATACTGCACTAATTTACTGACTGATCTCACAAGAAATACTCCTGCTCAATATTCGAAGTCAAGACTTAATAGCTGTTATCTATATCCTTGCTGCTGCAAAGGAACAAAATGTGAATTTTTTACAAGGCATAAAACACTCAAATAACCACCGTTTTATGAATACCTGGAGAAAAACTGCCCCAATAGTTTTTCTGTCCTAAAGTGCAAAAGAAGTCTGCCATATCATGTTTTCGTAATATAGCAGACTTCTTTATATATATTGTGAAAAAGCCGAATGGACACAAGGAGATTGCCCTTGGTTATAAATTATCAATATCTTTTATATCTGCATGCAAAGAATATCCCTGCAAGAAGCAAAGCAGCAGAAGCCGCCGCTAAAATCCAGTTATTTCCGATTGTCCTCCCCGAAATATCTGTCTGGTATCCCGCCTTGGCCATTGTGTTCATATCTTGCGGTTTTTCCATATTCGGTACTGCTCCTCCTGGCATGCCTTCTTCGCCAAAGTCCATTTCCGGCGGTTCCATTCCTCCCTGAATTTCTTCCAGCCTGAATTTGTTTTCTCTGCTGCTGTCTTCTGTCCCTGGTTCAGCCTTGCCCATAAAATCTTCCCGCATAAATTTCTCCGAATCATTTCCCGAACCATTTCCTGGGCCATTTCCCGGGCCAAATGTATTCCCCATGGTTCCCATTGCTTCTATGGATAAGCTTGCAGCTTCTACCGCTTCGGTATCCGCTGTCTGCGGCTCTTCCGAGACTGCCGGGCCTGCGGCTTCCGTAGAAGAGATCGTCCCGTCCAGCTGCCCTTCGATGCTTTCCGCACGCAGCACGCAAAAGCTTTTCAGCGTGGAAACGCCCTCCTGAAATTCCTCATAGGTACAGAACTTTGTCGGATCCTTTTCTACATACGGCGCGATCATTTCCGAAACCGCATCTATTATCTGTTCAAATTCCCCGCTTGTAAAATACTGTTCTATAAATTCCGCAAAATACTGATGATACAGTTTCGTATATTCCTCATCCGCAAAGATCCAGGCAAGCATGGGCCGGGATTCCACAGTACCGCCGGATACCGGGGAATCAATCGGGAAATTCACCAGCCCTTCGGCGTCTGTTCCAGATTCGAATCCGCCGAAAGCCAGATTATAGTCCCATGGGATCATGGAAAGCTGTCCGTCCTTTTCGTACAAATAATAATTGTGGATCATTGAACCCGTATAACTGTCGAAATTACATACAAAATTATGCACTGTAAAGTAGCGGATCACTTCCTCAATGTCAACCACCGTGTCAATATTTTTCCCTTCATTCAGTTTCTTTAAAGCGTCAATCAGGCGGTCTTTGTCACTGTCTGAAATCTCCGTTTTTGCATTGTCAAAAATATTGCTGTAGCTGTCATACTCATCATCCGTATAGATCAGGGAAACATCATCGCTGCCCATGGACATTCCGCCTGGACCACCAGGCTCTTTTCCTTCCGGCGGTATCCCTTCTCCTGGCATTCCGATTCCTCCCGGCGGCATCTCACCTTCCGCTATTTCCATGTTTCTTTCCGGCAATGCATTCCCTGGAATTTCCGGATTTCCTTGCTGATTTCCTGTTTCTTGAGCATTGTCCGAATTCCCCTGTTGATTTCCTGCTCCTTCTTCTGCATTACCTGAATCCATCTGCTGATTCTCTGCATCCTCCAGAATCCCCGGATCGAACCCGGCTCCATTTCCTCTGCCGCCGCCCATGCTCATACTGTCCGGCTTGTACAGTTCTCCGTAATCCCTTCCATAATTCCGTTCCAGGAAGCTCTCTTCCACCCCTTCCACAGCAAGGTACAGTCCAAAGTCCTCCCCATTTACCGTAAGATACACATAACTGCAAAGAGGCGAATCCACACCGAAGCCAGACATCATCTGATAAGTCACATAGTCCTTCATATACGTATTATCCTGAATGATATTGTTCAGACACAGCTTATCCAACCCATAATAGGTATTGGACTGGTCAAAATGGTCAAATTCCACCTTAAAGCTGTAGCGGTTATTTCCATAAGACGCCACAGATGTAAGCGACGTATTTCCCTTTGCCCGGATTGCCACATTTTTGCAAGCCTCCTGGTCGATCACCAGAGAACAGGATACATATTCTTCATCCGTGCATCCTTCCAGAAATGAATCCCAGTCCTCCATCTCAATCTCAATGGTATGCACCATGGATGTATCAAACAGCCTCGACTCATATCCCAGGGTACTGGACACAGCCTGTACGCCAAGCTTCCCGGCATTCATAAAAACAATGGTTAAAAGCAGCACCAGCAGAAGTACGCCGCAGCAGATCCTGTCAATCTGTTTATGTGTTGACATACGCTATCCTCCCTGTTCGTTTCCATGTACTGTTCCAAAATAACTTACCATATTTAAAGCTACCCCATGTAGTCCCCATTATAGCTGACCAGAACTGCGCTTGTCACACCGTCCATTGCGGAGAGCGCATTGATAAACTCCGTATCTTCACTCTTCATCCGGATCTCCGCAGTCACTTCCACCATACTCCGCTGAACAGTCTTACTTTTTACGATGCAGCGGCTTACCTGCTTTTTCAGGAAACCCAGTGCCTTTCGTTCACTCTCCTGCCCCGTGCAGCTGAGTACGACAATGTATGGATTCACATGAGATTTTTTATTGACAAACACGAGCAGGATCAGCCCGATAAACACGCCTCCGAATACCGCCAGCGGAATCATGCCGGCTGCCAGTACGATCCCTTCCGCGATCGCCCAGAATAAAAACGCGATATCCAGAGGCTCCTTGATCGCAGTCCGAAAGCGCACAATCGACAGGGCG
>CATLCV010000350.1 GCA_949893755.1 uncultured Lachnospiraceae bacterium
CTTCCCTGACGGTCAGTACGGTGCTGAATATCATTTACGTATTCAACTCCTTCCCGATCATCTGGACGATCACCAAGGGAGATCCGGCCAACCATACGGATACTCTGGTGACCTACCTCTACAAGCTGGCGTTCTATAACGGGAAGCAGGGACAGGCGGCTGCGGTTTCCGTCATCGGTTTCATGATCCTGCTGCTGTGCTCCAGCGTATACATGGTCTATACCTTGAAGAAAGGAGATGAATGATATGGCAAAAAAACAGCTTACCTTGAAAGGGACCGTTCTCCGTGTCCTGCTTTATCTTGTTGTGATCATCGTCTGCATTATCACGCTGTATCCATACTTTGCCATGTTCTGCACTGCCCTCAAGAGCAGAGCCGAGATCTTCTCCATGAACGGCACGATCCTTCCGATCAATGCAATGTGGTCCAACTTCATTGATATCTGGAGCCGGGCGCCCATGGCAAATTATATGCTCAACTCCCTTATGATCGCCGGCGGTTCCACGATCATCGCCATGCTCTGCGGCATCCCGGCCGCTTACGCGCTGGCACGTATGAAGTTTAAAGGGCAGACCGCGTTTCTGGGATTTGTCATTGTTTCCCAGATGTTTGCCCCGGTGGTCCTGCTGATCGGTATTTATAAGGTCATGTCGATCCTGACCCTGACAGACAGCATTCTCGGACTGGTCTTTATCAATGCCGCGTTTAATCAGGCATTTACCATATGGCTGCTGCGCGGAACCTTTATGGGGATCTCCGCGGAGATGGAGCAGGCGGCCACCATCGACGGCTGCAACCGTATCCAGGGCATGACCAAGGTTCTGCTCCCTGTGGCGGCTCCCGGGATCGTGACCACACTGATCTTTATCTTCATCAATGCATGGAATGAATACACCGTTGCACTGTGCCTGATCTCCACCAGCGAGAAGGAGCCCCTGACGGTCGGGATCAACGTATTCAACGGCTACAATATGATCGAGTGGCAGTATCTGTTCGCGGCATCACTGTTTGCCATCGTTCCTGTCGTGATCCTGTTCATGGGCATCGAGAAGAATCTGGTCAGCGGCCTTGCATCCGGAGGTGTCAAGGGCTGATCGGTCCATGACCTGCAGATCGGGCTGCCGGTTTTCTTGCATGGCATCTATTTTTGGTAAAAAAAGAGCAGGTGGTATCGGAGATATCCATTTTTTACACACCTGCTCTTAAACACTCTATTTTGTTTCTTCTGATTTTTTCTCAGTCTGTAGCATTGTCATCAGCCAGTCATGTAGTTCCTGCGTTTCCTCCAATGCTTTTTTCACCTGATATTCTTCGATGAACAGTTCCTGCGGATACCGAATTTTCACTCCATATGGAGTAAGTTCATCACACATTTCCAGATACTTTTCATCTACATCCACATACTCCTGCAACATCTCCGCTAAAAGTCCAAGGTCATGCGTCTTCTTTATGGTAACATCTTTAGAGGGCACCTTTCAGCAGCTTCTCAACCGCCTGCTGGCAATGGTAACAAATGATTTCCAAAGGCTTTGGATACATATGCTCATACAGGTGCTTCGCCGTAAGGAAATCCATCTCTGCAAAACTAATCCATTCCTGCAGTAACTTTTCATTTTTCATATAACAGCACGCCTTCCTGTTTTACTATTTTTTCAAGGGTATTCTCCCTCGCCCTTGCGTCAAAGGATGATTCGTAACCTACCACAATATCTACCGGGCGTTTTCGGATTCCCCGAAGAGATTTATATGCTTTCTGGGAAAGTTCAATCTTGTTTCCGGCGTCGTCCGGCACCACAACATAAAAATCATAATCACTGTCCTCGTTATAGGTATCTTTTGCAAAAGAGCCAAACAGATAGATCCGTTTTGGCATTACGGTCATGCGGATTCTGTCTTTGATCGCATTGATTTCAGTATTAATCATCTTGTTCACATCCTCTCAAACAGTTATCTCTCCTCTGTTCATCCTTAGTATACCACACAACCGCCCGCTTATCTAGGTATATCTATTGCCTACCGTCTTCCATGCCCGCGATCCTCCCTGCCGTCCGGTAGGCTCCCCGGTACACTCCGTACATCACTCCGCCGATCGCGGCCATCAGCAAGATCTCCGCCATCAGCATTTTCACCTCAAAGGGCTGCAGGCTCATATCGTTGAAATACGTCAAAAGCAGGGAAAAGCCTCCGGAGATCATGCACCCTGCCGCCACAGGATAAGCGAAGATCCGGCGCAGCTGTACCCGGACGACCCGTTCCACATATGCCCTGTCCGCCCCCAGCTTTTTCAGATCCTCAAAAAGCTGCCGGTTGTCCATGGCAATGGTAATGCTCCGGACATAACTCATCATGCCTGCCGCCGTCAGCGAGATCACAGAGACATAGATGCTGAGCAGGACAAAAACCGCTACCATTTCCATGGCTTCCGCCTGCAGCAGGACTTTGGAAAATGGGGCATACTTCCACTCCTGGAGCAGCCGGGGATTGTCCGGCGACAGATCGATCTCCCCGGCATAGCCGTAGTCCCTGCCTTCCGCCAGCGCCAGTTCCTCCTCCCGGGCATCATACAGCGTATAGTGATTGGAAAGCGCTGTTGCCCGGGCGGTCATTTCCTGCTTCAGCGCATCCGCGAACTCATAGGTCTCCATCACATGCTTCACGTTAAATAAGATCTGCTTTTCCTTCCCTTCCTCCGAAATTCCTTCGGCAAACCGGCGGTAGTCCTCGTCCGACAGCACAAAGGCAAAGGGATCGCTGACCAGGGTCAGATTGCCGCACTCTACGGTTCCCATAAACCGCGGCTCCATCTCCTCTTCGGAGCCGGGAAGGCGGATCGCGTTCAGGCAGTCATAGTCGGTCCAGAAGGACTCCGGGGACCCTTCAGCGGCAACGGTCCGGTACTCCCCGCTGCCCAGCGTAACCGGACTCCCGGAAATCCTCGCAAAATCAGAAGCCGATAGAAAGGAAGCCTGCCTTTCATATTCCACGTCAAAATACCGTCTCTGTTCATCCATATCCTTTCCTGTATAGCGGATGACCAGCTCCAGTGAGTCCAGCGCTTCAAAGGAAGTCATCTCCACGCCGTATTCCTTGGCCAGCTCCCGGATCTCCTCCTCTCCGATCTGGGCTTCCCCGGCCGGATAATGGAGGGAGTAGTCATAAGGC
>CATLCV010000351.1 GCA_949893755.1 uncultured Lachnospiraceae bacterium
TAATCTGTCGGATCTGCTCCTTTGCTACTGGCATAAAAATACTCCTTTTCGATAAAAATTTTCATATCCTAATTCTTACCAAAAAGGAGCCATTTCTTTCCAGAAACACAATTTATTTTACACTACCGCAAAACATCGAAACCAATATAAAATCCAGCCTACTTATGAAAGCATTGAAACGATGGATTCAACAACAATGCTTTCATTTGTATAAGTTGTAAAGTGGTGTTAAAAGAAGTCCACATACCTTTAATTTCTGTAAGGAATAATTATTTTGTGTTTTCTCATTCTGTTTACATTTATTTGCCGCTATCCTGCCCTAGCTTACAAATCCAGTCTTCCTCAACCTCCACTTCATTTTCCCTCAGATACTTTTCCACGCAAGGGCCGGACATACATAGGCGCATATTGATCTCCCATCGTCTCGCCTCTCCATATTCCTTTTCAAACTGCTCGTACCATTGCTCCTGTATGTTAAGCGCAATCCGTATTTTCGTGCAGTCAAACCCATATTCGTCCTCTACCGGCATCTGAAATTCCTCTGCCACCTTCCTGTAAAAGGCTGCCAGATTCAAATTAGGATAGAATGCATCAATCGTATCCTGTGTCACTTTCCGAATTCTTCTCTCCATATCTGTCTCCTCCCTGTTGATGGAATCATTACCTCTAAAGAAGTAATCTATTCTTCCGTTATTATAATAGTAAATGGTCTTCGGATCGGCATATCTGGCTCGCCGTCAAATGCATTATCCACTACAGAACGAAAATCCGGCTGATTGCTGCCTAATGTGATATCCTTCCACAAATGACCATACTGGTCTTTATAGACTGGACGCGACCAAAAGTCTGTACCAATCGGTTCCAGTTTTAAAGTATCTTTTTTAATTTCTGATGTATTCATACGGGATCTCCCTTCATTGAGCGTATGTCTCTGAAAAAGTCTAAGGCATCCAAAAATCCCTGCTGGTAAGCAACCCGCCCATATTCGGAAGCGCTTGCATTACTCTCTTCCATGGCATCATCAATCAGCTCCCATTGCTCATGTGTGAACATATCTTCGGTCAGCCGGTCAGCCTTTGCCTCTGCATTCTTCTTAGATTTCTGATATTCCCGGTCTTTCCGCAGCGTATCTTCCAAAACCGTATCCAGCCTGTTTCGGATAAATTGCTGCAGGACTGTGTGCCGGATTTTAGATTCTTTACCAGTATCTGCAGTATCAACAGACGCTGTAGTATCCGAATCTATATCAGATACGGTATCTGCATTCTGTTCTTTGTGTATCTTATGAGCATTGGAATCTGTGCTGCTTACAGTCTGATTACTTCCCCGGCAGATATTTTGGAACAGATCGGCGAGTAACAAGATTCCTGCCTGCAATCCCAGTTCCATATATATGCTGGCATTTTCATTTACCAGCTCATCTGCTACGGATAACAATATGGAAGCTCCATCTTCACCATATTGTTTGGCAACCTTTTCGAAAATCAAATCTGCATCATCCAGACGTGTTTCGTAACTACGGTCATCCTTGTCCGGAACCATTCCGTATAGCAGATAATCTGCAACTCCTTTTACCGTTGCCCTCTCAAATATTCTCTCAGCAAATTTCATAATCTTTTCCTTTCTGAAAAGAAAGGCATAGCATAAGTCATGCCTTCCTCTTCCTTTTCCTTCGTTAACAAGATCCTCCTTCCGCACCGTGGAAAGCACCTGCCGGATACATCCATTGCCCCTTTACGTAAACGGAATCTCGGGAAAATTCTCCCGTCACCAGGCTGTATAATGCCTCCTGGTCACCGTGATAGACACAGGATTTTGCACTGCCCACAAATGTATCCAAGTCACAGTTATTATCCAAAGTAAACCCAAGGATCTCTTCGTCCTGTTTCAGCATTCCATAGTCTTCCGGGTACAGTTCCCGGATGCCTGCAAACAGCGTCGGCGTAGAGAAGATGCACATGGCACAGCTGCAGCGGTTCCACCCGGCACGGTAACAGGGATGTGGGTTGACCTTATGCCTTTTTTAAACCTCCCAGACATCCTTTTCCGAATAATCAATGACCGGCCTCCAATGGTGCACGATCCGGTGTGCCTTTGCTTCTGCATTCGTCCTGTGGACTTCCATCTCATTGTATTTACTCCGTCCGGCTGATTCCCCTCTGCGCTCTCCGGATACAATCAGTAGCCGGGTATCCTCTTTCGTCTTTTCCAGGCTCGCTGTCACGCTGTCCTGCACGGAAGCTTTCAGGCTTCCGCTGCACCAACGCCCCTGATGGGTTGTACCCTTCGCCGGAAATTTTAAGCGCTTACCGCCTAGTTGTTCCAGACACTCCAAGCTGTCAAGATTCCTTAATACCGTATCTGCCACCATAATCTTTAAGTATGCAGAACACCAGCGCTTACTCAAATCTCCGGTCTTCATGGGAAATTTCATGCGGTACCCGAATTGCTCCAACTGTTTCTTCATATCTTCCGCTGACTTTTTCTTAAGCTCCAGACACTCCTTATATTTCTTTGACAGCGCACACTGCATAATTTCCTGTGTTTCCGGCTCCTGCCATTCAATCGGCTCGGATGCCCCGATCCGGTATAATTCACCAAAGAAGCCGTTTTTGCGCCAGGACACCCGGAGTGGAACCTGCTCCGCCTCTGAAAAGGCACGGATATAACTGGAAGTACAGCGCCAGTCCATCCTTCTTGCCGGATGCCCGCCGTCGATATCATGATGCCAGAATTCTATTTTCTGTTTGGGTACGCCAAGCTCCAGCAGCTTATAATAACAGGCGATACTGTCCTTCCCTCCTGAAATCAGGAGAATGATCAAATCATAGCTTTCCAGCGGCAGCAATTCTTCCAACAGGATTTTCTCCATATACTTTGAATCCCTGCGCCCCGGCACTCTCGGCCGGATTCTTTTTCCGGTTCCATATACAGGGGTATCCGGCTTTCCATAGATGACCGGCGTATCCTTGGTGCAGTCGGCATCCCGGATAAAATCCGGCTGGAATAAGGCAAGCTGCCCGTTGGACTGTTGGAAATACGTTTCATTTTTCTTCAATCTGTCCACCTCATTTCCAAAAACCTATCCCAGACACTCTTCCTTTCCCAAAAGAGCCTTCTTTCTTTCCCCGGAAAAATATGATTTCCCATTGTAGATCCA
>CATLCV010000352.1 GCA_949893755.1 uncultured Lachnospiraceae bacterium
GATGGAAGAGCTGGACAGGGCAAGAAAGGACGCCATCCATGCCAATCAGGCGAAGAGCGAGTTTCTGTCCAACATGAGCCATGATATCCGGACTCCGATGAACGGGATCGTAGGGATGACGGCCATCGCCATGGCGAACATTCAGGATCCGGTCCGGGTTCAGGACTGTCTGAAAAAGGTTACATTATCCAGCAAGCATCTGCTCGGGCTGATCAATGACGTGCTGGATATGTCGAAGATTGAGGACGGCAAGCTGTCTCTGAATATGGACGCCCTTTCCCTGCGCGATACGATGGACAGCATTGTAAATATCGTGCAGCCGCAGATCCACAGCAAGAAGCAGCATTTTGATATTTTTGTGCAGAAGATACAGACGGAGGACGTATACTGCGACGGAGTGCGTCTGAACCAGGTGCTTCTGAATCTCCTGTCAAATGCGATCAAGTTCACGCCGGAGGACGGCAGGATCAATATCTATCTTTCCCAGGAGGACTCTCCGGCAGGAAAGGACTACGTGAGATGCCATTTCCGGGTAAAGGATACCGGCATCGGAATGTCGCCGGAGTTTGTGGAAAAGGTTTTTGACAGCTTTACCAGAGACGAGGAACAGGTCCGCAAGATTGAGGGGACCGGCCTTGGAATGGCGATCACGAAGTGCATCGTAGAGGCGATGAAGGGAACCATTGAGGTTCAGAGCGAGCAGAATCAGGGTACGGAATTCCATGTGACGCTGGATCTGGAGAAGGCGGAGACCCGGGTGGAGGATATGCTGCTCCCCGACTGGAATATGCTGGTTGTGGACAATAACGAGGACCTCTGCCAGAGCGCGGTGCATGCGCTGGGTGAGATCGGAGTCAGGGCGGAATGGTCGGTGGACGGCAGACAGGCGCTTCGGATGGTGGAGGACCGTCATGTCAGACATGACGATTATCAGGTCATCCTTCTGGATTGGAAGATGCCGGGAATGGACGGGGTGCAGATGACCCGTGAGATCCGCAAGATCGTGGGTGATGAGATTCCGATCCTGATCGTATCGGCATATGACTGGAGCGATATCGAGGAAGAAGCGCTTGCGGCGGGGGCGCATGGATTCATCTCCAAGCCGCTCTTCAAGTCGAACCTGTACGTCGGCCTCAGCAAATTTGCGGGAGAGACTTCCGCGCCGGAGGAGAAGACCGATGATACCCATAACTTTACAGGAAAGCGTATCCTTCTTGCGGAGGACAACGACCTGAACTGGGAGATCGCGGAGGACCTTCTGCTGGAGGTTGGATTTAAAGTAAACAGGGCGGAGAACGGGCAGATCTGTGTGGAGATGTTCGAACAGTCGGAGGTCGGAGAATACGACGTGATCCTGATGGACATCCGGATGCCTGTGATGAATGGATACGAAGCAGCGAGGGCGATCCGTGCTCTGGACCGTCCGGATGTAAACCTGCCGATCATCGCAATGACGGCGGATGCGTTTTCGGATGATGTACAGCATTGTCTGGACAGCGGCATGAATGCGCATATTGCAAAGCCGATCGATATGGACAAGCTTCTCGTCCAGCTGGAAAAGTATATAGAGTGGGGCGAATCTGCGCAGTAAGACGGACGGCGATATACTGAGCGGCAGATAAAATCTGACGTTCAGTATATTTTTGCCGTCCCTGTTGATTGGAAATAAGAAAGGGAGACCTGCATTTATGGAGATGGTACAGGCACGGGAGCTGATCTATGAATATGAGAAGCGCGACGACGAAGGCAATGTCATCGGCATGAACCGCGCGGTGGACGGGATAGATATTGACATCAGTCCGGGACAGTTTGCGGCAATCCTGGGGCACAACGGTTCGGGAAAGTCCACGCTTGCCAAGCACATGAACGCGATCCTGGTGCCGACCGGCGGAACTATGTGGGTGAACGGAAGGGATACAAAGGATCCGCGGGAGCTGATGCAGGTGCGCCAGTCAGCGGGAATGGTGTTCCAGAATCCGGATAACCAGATCATCGGTACGGTGGTGGAGGAGGATGTAGGGTTTGGGCCTGAGAATCTTGGAGTTCCCACAGATGAGATCTGGAAGCGGGTGGAGGACAGTCTGAGAGCGGTAGGGATGCTGGAATACCGGACACATTCTCCAAACAAGCTTTCCGGCGGGCAGAAGCAGCGGGTGGCAATTGCAGGGGTGATCGCCATGGAGCCCCAGTGCATCGTATTGGATGAGCCTACCGCAATGCTGGATCCTAACGGAAGGAAGGAAGTCATCCGCACTGTGCAGGAGCTCAGAAGGCGGCGGCATGTGACGGTGATCCTGATCACCCACTATATGGAGGAGGTCATTGACGCGGACCAGGTGTATGTGATGGACAGCGGCCATATTGTGATGAAGGGAACACCCAGGGAGATATTCAGCCGGGTGGAGGAATTGAAAAAATACCGTCTGGATGTGCCCCAGGCAACCATGCTGGCGGAGGAGCTTAGGAAACGGGGGTTTCCAATCCCCAGAGGGATCCTCTGGAAGGAAGAACTGGTAGAAGCAGTTGCGGGCCTCACGCGATACGGACGGCGGTAGAAAAGGCAGACGCCGCGGACCTGCGGTTTTAGATACCATCGTATGCAGAAAGGCTGCCAGTGGCAGGCTTTCTGTATGAAGCTTGGAAACAGGGGGATATGATGTCGATTCGATTGGAGCATATCAATTATATATACAGTGAAGGTACTGCCTATGAAAAGCACGCATTGAAGGATGTGTCTCTGGAGATCCCCCAGGGGCAGTTTGTGGGCGTGATCGGGCATACCGGTTCCGGGAAGTCTACGCTGATCCAGCATTTGAACGGATTGATCCGGGCATCCTCGGGGGCACTCTACTATGAAGAAAAAAATATCTACGACAGCGGATATCCGATGAAGGAGCTGCGCAGCCAGGTGGGGCTGGTCTTTCAATATCCGGAGCACCAGCTGTTTGAGGTGGATGTATTTACGGATGTCTGCTTTGGTCCGAAGAACCAGGGGCTCTCTGCGCAGGAATGTGAAGAGCGGGCAAGAGAAGCACTGGAGCTGGTCGGATTTCCGGAAAAGTATTACCGGCAGTCGCCTTTTGAACTGTCCGGCGGGCAGAAGCGGCGGGCGGCCATCGCCGGGGTA
>CATLCV010000353.1 GCA_949893755.1 uncultured Lachnospiraceae bacterium
TCAACTATGAGCAGGGAATGCTGTTTATCCGTATTAGTAATAGTTACAATCATGTGATTCAGAAAAAAGGAGATAAATATATTACAACGAAAAAAGAAACTGTTGGACACGGAAATGGTTTAGAAAATGTTCAGAGAGTAGTGGAAAGTTATAAAGGAACTATGCAAACAGAGGATGAAAACAATATTTTTGATGTAAAAATAATACTATATACTTTATTTATGAAATAGCAAAATAGAAAAATATGTCTGAAAGGCGATAAATTATTATCGCTTCAGACTGTAGACAAAGTTGGTGCTGGTAATTATCCCCAGCACCACTTTTCTATAAATACCGGTTGATTCACAAAAGTTCTTAAAGTATCAAAAAATCCATATCCTCTTTGGCTTCTTTTCTCCAATATCTTTGCCAGCTTTTTCAGATTCATGCAAGCAAAAGTAAGCCCAGCTTTCATTTCCATCCGTGCCTTTCCTCTATATGGTGTATATCGGAAACCATGCTGCTCTTTGGCTGTCCCAAAGATCCGTTCTATCGTTTCTTTTCGCAGCTGATAGATCTCTTTGTTTCCTATCGTATAACGGATATCTTCTGCCTTTTCCATATATTCTTCCCATACATGCCGGGTAACCATCTTTACATGATCTTTGCTTTCTGTACATTGATGTAAATGGGGGCAGCTGCTGCAGAGTAATCCACAGCTTTTATATTCCTTATAACCATCCCTGTTTGTCGTACTGTACGTCAGGATTTCATTTCCCGGACAAATATAACAATCATAATACTCATCATATGCATACTCATACTTCTTAAAGAACCCGTCCTTGGTCATAGGACGTTTATATGGAAAAAGTGGCTGGATTCCATCTTCTAACAGGCGGTGTGCAATGGCAGGCGTTTTATAACCGGCATCCGCAACAATCATATCCGGTTTAAACCTTTTCATCTTCTCATACAATAACGGAAATGTGCGGCTGTCATGTTCATTCCCCGGATGAACCGTATATCCAAGGATCCATCCATGCTTATCACACGCGGTTTCTACTGCATAAGCAAAAACGTGTTTATGCTCTCCTTTCCGAAACCATCCGCTTTCTGGGTCGCTGGTGCTGCATTTTTGTGTTTTTACACCTTCCGGTATTTCTTTTCCCAAACCTTCCTGGCTGCTTCCACCTCCTCCGGCCACCGGCGGTTGATGGTCACTTTTATCTTTCAATGGCTTTTTGCCATGCAGTTCCCGGTCTTTTGCGATTTCCTTCTGTAGTTCTTCTTCATACCATAATGCCTGTTTGTGGGCAACTCTTTTCCGCATCTTTTTACTGTTGGCACAAGCTTTGACATGTGTGGAATCCATAAAAATCTGCTCCGTATCCACCAGTTTATATTTCATACAGCCTTCCAGAATTTTTGAAAAAATCTGTTCAAAAAGGTCGGTGTCTTTAAAGCGGCGGGTATAATTTTTACCAAAAGTTGAAAAATGAGGGGCTGGGTCCAGCATATCCAGTCCAAGGAACCATCGGTAAGCAACATCCACTTCGATTTCCCTGATTGTCTGACGCATGCTTTTGATTCCATAAAGATACTGAATAAAAGGAATTTTAATTGACATGACGGGATCCATACTTGGACGCCCGTTATCCGGGCAGTATTTTTCTTCCACAAGTTCATAGATGAAGTTCCAGTCAATGGCCTTATCTATCAATCGCAGCATATGGTTTTGAGGAACCATATCGTCCATGCAGAACATCAACACCTGTCCCCTTTTTTTATCTGCATTTTTTGTCATCATAAAAAACACCGCCTTCCTGATAGATTCATTATACCAGAAAATCAGCTGAAAACATAGAAAAGCCCGGCATTTGCCGGGACTTTGTCTACAGTCTGAAACCATGTGAAAAACATGGTTTTTCTTACTATTTATCAAAAAAACTTACCAAAAATCAAAAATTGGAATTGGTATTATCTGAAAAAATATCAAGAAAAATGAAGATATGAAATGGCGGAAAGGATGTCAAGCTGATATTCTTGAAACACAGTTGGCCAGCTGGAAAACAATGGAGAGAAAAATCCGGGAGGTATCATTAGAATGAAAAAAAGAATAATTGCTTCTATTTTAACGTGCGCAATGACGGCATCTTTATTAATAGGATGCGGAAGCACAGGAGGAAATGCGAATACAAATGAAGAGGTTTCCACAGAACAGACTCCGGCAACAGCAGAAAGCGGGGAAGAGAATACATCGCCCGCAGCTTCTAATGAAGAGTTGAGCGGTACGCTTACTTTTGCCATTTGGGATAACAATTTGAATGATTTTATTGAAGAAAACGATATGGTAGGAAAATTTCAGGAGCAATATCCGAACGTGGATGTGGAAGTGGAAAAAATTAAGGACGATTCCGAATATTGGAATGCGATGAAGATGCGCGCATCGGCGAACCAACTTCCCGATATTATGTTTAATAAACCCTTTACTTTGTCCAGGTTTAAAGATTACCTGATTGATTTATCAGGAACAGAGGCATGTGCCAACAATGAACTGGCAAGCGGTTATGCATTGGACGGAAAGGTGCTTGGCATACCGATGACATCTGGTTATGAGTATGTTTTCTATTGGAAGGATATGTTTGAAGAGGCAGGGGTAGAGGTTCCTACCACATGGCCTGAGTTTGAGGCGGCAGCGAAGACTTTGCAGGATTATTTCGGAAAAGAAAATCCGGACTTTATGGCGATTGCCTGCGGATTGAAAGATGAATGGCCGGACTATCCTTATATGGAATTTATGCCTGCCCTGGAATCCGGGAATGGGCAGAATTGGAACACGATGGCTTCTCAGGATGCGCCTTTTGCAGAAGGAACGGATATCAACAAAGCTTATAATAAAGTATATAGCCTGTTTACATCGGGAGTGCTGGGAAAAGACCCCTTAGGGCTTGGTAATGATCAGGTAACAAGTTTGTTTGCGGCAAAGAGCGCGGCGATTCTGGCGCTGGGCGACTGGGGGCTGCAGAATATTATGAATGGTACGGACGATATTTCCCAACTTGGAACATTCTATCTTCCCACAAGGAAT
>CATLCV010000354.1 GCA_949893755.1 uncultured Lachnospiraceae bacterium
ATCCTGTTTGCCGCCCGGACCGGCTGATTCAATTCTTCTCTTTCATCTGTAACAGTCAGCTTTACTTCCCGGCCCCCATCGTCAATCAGCACAATCTCACTTTCAGATGTCCCGATCTTGCGGTACGGGGAGTTAAAGACCTCCTGAAATGCGCCCTTTATTTTCTGTGTCTGGATCTTTAACTCATCCAGCTCCAGAGAATCAATTCCCCGGAGTGCTTTTTCACACCAGGCATATACCTCGTCTTCATTCTTTTCCCACAATTCCTCAGTATTATCTTTCGCATACAGCGAGATATAATCATGACAATATCTCAGGAATATCTCCATCATATTTTCTCTGGTCTGTTCCTTCGTTTTTTCACCCTCGGCAATTTGATAATCTTCAATCGCGACAAGGACATCTTCGTATCTGGAATATCTTTTTTGCAGCTGATCCGCCTTACTTGTTCTTCTGCGCCTGGCTCCGGAAATCTTCATACACAAATCTTCCAGATAAATGCTGTTCTGATATAAAAACTGCTCAATCCTGGTGCTGCAGATATCATCATATATTTTTTTCCATAAACTCATCTCATGCAGAAACGCATATAATGCTTTCCCTACCGTACTCTTTCCTACGTTATTTTCTCCGGCAATGATCGTAATTCCTTCAATGTCAATGTCCGCATATTCAATCGCGCCTATATTTTTAATCTGAAACTTCAAAATACCTTCCTCCATTTTCATGATTAAGGAACTGTAGGAAAATAATTTTCCATACAGCTCCTAAGCATTCCCGAAAGCGCTATGTCTCCTGAGAGTGCTCTGACTGCTTGTATTGTACCATACTTTGCAAACGATAAACAACGTATTCACATCAGTTTCCGGTATTCGTTGCAGTAATTTTCCTGAATCCAGCGGAGCAAAATCCTTATTCCCCCATTTTCTTGTCAGTTTTTTGACTATTGTGCTGTATAATATGAATTGCGCTGAAGCGCAAGCAGGACAATCTGAAAGATACGGAGGCTGTTATGAGCAATTCATTTCCGGGCGATATCCGTCCGCCCCACGGGGACAAAATTCTGGTGATTGATGATGAAAAAATGATCGTAGATATGCTGCGGCTGACCCTGGAATCCAAAGGCTATACGGTCTTGACCGCAATGTCCGGGGAAGCGGCGCTGAAACAGCTGGAAGCCGGTCCGGACCTGATCCTGCTGGATATCAACATGCCCGGCATGAACGGCCTGGAGCTCTGCGCCCTGATTCGGGAGCATGTGAGCTGCCCGATCCTGTTCCTGACAGCCAGGGTCACGGAGCAGGATAAGGTGGAGGGCCTGCTGGCCGGAGGCGACGATTATATTACAAAGCCCTTCGGCAGGGAGGAACTGCTGGCAAGGATCACGGCACATCTGCGCCGGGAAGAGCGGAAGCGCTCCTCGGCCCGGCTGCATTTTGAAGGGAAGCTGGCCATTGATTATGAAAGCCATACCGTATTCTGGGGAAATCAAGCGCTTGGCTTTTCCGGCAGGGAATTTGAGATCATCCGCTTTCTTTCCAGGAACCCGGGGATGGTATTCAGCAGGGAAGCCATCTACGAGCGGGTCTGGGGGATCGACGGCGAAGGGGACAGCGCCGTCGTGAAGGAGCATATCCGGAACATCCGAAATAAGCTGTCCGCCTGCACGGAAACACCATACATCGAAACAGTCTGGGGGATCGGGTATAAATGGATACGATAAAAAAGAAATTTCTGGCAATGCCGATAAAAAAATCAATGGGATGGATATTTTTGACCACCTTTTTTTGTGTGTGCATCCTGATTGGGACGATCATTTTTCAAATGAACCGGATCCAGAACGGGATTCTGGAACGAAAGGAATTTTCGGTCAATGCCGAGGACGGCGCATGGGAGCACGAGCCGTTTACCAGAAAGGAAGCCGCCATATACTATGGGTGCTATGCCGCAATGGCCGTCCTTTCCGCAGTCTGCCTGCTCCTGGGAATGGCGGTCTCCTCCCGGATCTTTTACCGCTTGAAGCTGCGGGAGCCGCTCCGGGAGCTTCAGAACGGGATGGAAAAGATGGCAAGGGACAATCTGGATTTTTCCATTTCCTATGACAGCGAGGATGAGCTGGGGCGTCTGTGCCGGTCCATGGAACGGATGCGCCGGGAATTGTGCCGCAGCCAAGAACGGACATGGGAGCTCCTGCAGCAGCGGAGGCTTCTCAATGCCTCCGTGGCCCACGACCTGCGGACGCCTGTCACCGTGCTGAAGGGGTATCTGGACTATCTGAAAGAGGACGGGTGCGATAAAAAAGTATCCGATGCGGACATCCGTACCGCGGTCTGCGGGATGGATGAGGCCGTGAAGCGTTTGGAGCGCTATGCAGGCTGTGTGCAGGATATTGACCGTCTGGAAAATGTGAAGGTTCAGCTGCAGAAGGAGTCTGTGGACGGATTGGTGCAGGAGCTGCAAAGGGATCTCTGCTCTATGTCCGCCGATAAAAAGATCGTGGTATCGTGTAGCTTGTCCCAGACAGAGATCGATCTGGATAAGCAGCTTGTGTTCCGTGTGATCGAAAACCTGGTACAGAACGCGGTGCGCTATGCGTCGGAAGAGGTGAAGGTGGAATTGCGCGGGGAGGATGGGGTGAAGTTGGAACGGTGCGGGGAAGATAGGTTTCTGCTGATCCGTGTCCGGGACGACGGAAAGGGATTTCCGCCGGAAAGCCTGAACCGGGCGGCGGACCTGTTTTTTACGACCGAGAACAGCGGGCATTTTGGAATCGGACTGAATATCTGCAGGATCCTGTGTGAAAAACTGGGCGGCACGCTTACGCTCGAAAACCAGGAAAACGGCGGGGCCTGCGTGACCGCAGCTGTGAAAATATTCCCAGCTGTGCGGTTGTGATTCGATAGGTCATTTTCATGCAATTTATTGCAATGAAAATGGCCTGTCTAATCAGCAACCCACTTATTACTGACCAAAACGCGGCTGCGTTAGCAGACGCAAGAGTGCGTCAGCACGGTTTTTGCGAATGGATAAGTGGGTTGGATGCTCCTTGGAGCA
>CATLCV010000355.1 GCA_949893755.1 uncultured Lachnospiraceae bacterium
ATGTTCGCTGTCATCATAATATTTTGCGACAGTAAACAGGTAATTTGTGTCCGTAACGGGAATGGTGTAGGTTGTATTTATAAAATGAATGTTCTCAAACATAGAATTTTCCTCCATAGACTGACATGCGGAAAGTCAATTTATTACATGGTATCCATCATACCATTCTTTCATGGTCGAAAAACGGCTTTCTACTCCATAATAAGACATCATCTGGATTACTTCCTGTTCTGTAAAACCAAAATGCTCACTGTATTTTTTATCAAGTACAGATACCATATTCAGATGATTCAGCCCGGTAAAGATGCTCTCCTTCGAAATCCGCAGACACCCGGTAATGACAGCAAACTGAAGGTGCCCATTCGTTTTCAGCGCGGACTCAAATAAGGAGCGGATAAAATCCACCATTTCCTCATAAAATCCCCGAAAATATGCATTTTCCAACGGAACATCATATTCATCGACCAAAATTACCGTATTCTTCCCCGTTGCCTGATGAAGGCATTTGCACAAAAATTCCAAGGCTCCGGAATAATCATCATAATCTGCCTTTCGGCCTGCGATTTTCCGGAACAGCGCTTTATCCTCGTCATCGATTTTTTCATTTGTTAATATATACTGGTGCCTTTGAAATTCGTTTGCGATTGCGTTTCTCATCTTACCGTAAGCTGACGCGAAGGTCGGCTGCTTCGCGGATTTCAGCGTCAGGTTGATGACAGGATACTTTCCCATATGCCCGGTATATTCTTCGCCTTGCTCCATGATCTTCAGGCCCTGAAAAAGAGACTTATTCTCCTCGTTTTTCTCCGCGTCTCCCGTATCCTCATAAAAGTACCTGAGCATGCTAAGATTTAACGTTTTTCCAAAACGTCTCGGACGGGTAAAGAGATTGACTTCTCCTTTTAAATCCAGCAGTTCCTTGATGAGCATGGTTTTATCTACATAGCAGTAGCGTTCTTTTATTATTTTTTCAAAATTATCAACACCGATCGGCAGTGGATTCTTCATGATCACACCTCCATCGTAATGCCATTTTTCATACTTAATTTATCACCAATTTTCGCCAGAAAATGGATGACCTGCTTGCGCTTTAGCACAATTCCTATTATACCCTATCCCACTCCGTTTCACAATCAGTTTCCATGGAGCATTTCTTAATGTGATAAAATAAGCCTCCTACTTTATGATAAGAGGCTTATTTTTCCGCTTTATTCTATGTCGCCTATTTTACTCTCGTTTGTATAGATCCAGATACCCCTTCGCCTTTTTGATATTGGTAAAGTGATCTCCGGAGCCGACATATTCGATGACCAGATATCCTTCATAGCAGTCAGTCCTCAACTCTTTTAAAATGTTTGGAAAATCTATCATCCCCTCTCCATGTGGAGCGGCAGTCATCTTTCGTCCATCTACGGTGGAATCTCCGTACTCAGCATACGTCATATCCTTCAAATGGACATGGGATACGCGATTTTTAAAATGGCGGTAGAAAGAGAGAGAGTCCTCACCTTTAAGCAACATATTTCCGGTATCATAAGTCAAATGTAATTCACTTACGGCATTTAACAGGGATGCCGTATCCTTGCTGTCGCACAGGGGGACAGACACGTTCGGAGTATCTTCTACAGAAACAGAGATTCCATGTTCGGCACCAAATCTTGCGACCGGCTTTATACAGGAGATTAAGGCATTCTGTTTCTGCGCATAACTATAGATCTCCGCATCAGGCTGTGCCATCAGCGCCAGCATCATATTTTTTGTGCCTAACGAAAGGGCGTCCTGTACGCGCTGTATGGCTTTAGCAGAAATTTGCGCAGACTGTTCTGGGTCTGTGGTTGCATATTGATCCAGATGGACCAGACAGGCAGGCTCCAGATGGTTTTCTTTCAGAGCATTTTTTACAAAATCTAATCCAAACAGTTCCAGTTCAAGGCTTGTCACCTCAACTGCAGGAATTTCCAGCTCCGCGGTTTTCCGAAGCATATCCAGATATTCCAGCTTCACTTCCTCCATCGGAAGCCCGTTTTTTAATTTTCCCAGCATTTCAAAAAGCATGGATGTTGTCATTAAACTGTATTTCATTATGAAATCGCTCCTTTCATTTTTTTCTTCATTTCCGCAATCTGCGAATCATATTTTGCGATCGGATACCGCAGCAGACACAAAATTAATATGACAGCGGACAGGATCGGAACAATAAACCGCAGGGCATTGATCGCCGTGGTGACAGCTTGGCTCTGCCCTCCGATCTTTCCTGCCTCGTAGCCGGTGACAGACAGTACCGCCAGAATGATGGTGCTGGTAAAGGCCGCGCCGAATTTGTATGCAAATCCCTTGACCGCGGACAGGGTGCCGTTGAGGCTGAGGCCGTCTTTCAACTGGATATAGTCGATCATGTCATTTAACAGGATTCCCAGGAGCCCCTGCTGCATGGAGGAAACTGCCGCGGCAAGAAAGGAAAGCACAAACAGCAGTGGAAGATGCTTCCCAAACAGCAGAAGTACCGCATAACATATGGCGGCCATCGCCTGTGTGATGATCAGCGCTTTCGGCGCAGTTTTACACAGACGCATGGCAAAGGGAAGCCCGATGGTCATGGAAACCAGGGCGCCGATGGAAAGTGTCAGCATATAAACGGAGAGAAGCTCCGGCCTGGCGATATAGTACAACATATAATAGGTGGATGCCGAGAACATGACGCCGTACCCCAGACTCCCCATACACCAGACAACGATCACACTGTACAGCTCCCTGTGTCTCAAAATGACGCGCAGATCCTTACTGATCGGCCGTTTGGTGACGGGCTGTAAAAATTGTTCCGTAGAGCAGCGGTACAGCGTCCAGAAGGAAAGCATCCCCAGAATCCCATAGAGGAACATCAACGGGGCATAGCCGCCCAGAATGTTCACGAAATTAGTAAGCGATGAATAACCTATCGTTTTTACATTTTCTAAAATCTCTGGGATAATCTTGATTAAGAAGCAGCTACTTATAAATGAGCTAATGATTTCGAAGTGTATAAATCTATATTTCAAACGTG
>CATLCV010000356.1 GCA_949893755.1 uncultured Lachnospiraceae bacterium
AGCAGGCGCGGCAGTGGGGACTTTGGTATCAGGAATCGTAAATGTATTTGTGCTGTTCCTGTTTCTTGTAAGGGACAAAAAAACAGTTGTGCTGAGAATCAAAGATATGTTTTCCTGGAAGGATGGTTTTCTCAGGGAATACATGGGGAAATGTCTGCCGATCATCTGCAATGAATTATTCTACGGAATCGGACAGATGCTGATCAATATCGTCATCGGACACCAGTCCGAGTCAGCCATCGCAGCCATGGCTGCGTTCCGTGTGCTGGAAGGCTTTGTATTCGCCTTCTTTGCCGGCCTTGCGGACGCGTCCTCTGTGGTCGTCGGAAAAGAGGTCGGCTCCGGCCACCTTATGAGCGGGTATCAATATATGAAAAAATTCGCTCTGCTGTGTCCAGTGGTCACCTTCAGCATCTGCCTGATCGGCCTGCTGCTGAACGGGCCGCTCCTTTCCCTGTTCGGCCTTGGAGCGGAGGCGATGTTTTACGGCAAATATATGATCCTTATCTATCTGGCGGCCGGGACCATACGTACCTGCAACTATATCATGAACAGCTGCTACCGCGCCGGAGGGGAAGCCGTATTCGGAACATTGCTGGAGATCATCTGCCTGTTTGCCGTAAGCGTTCCTGCAACATGGGCTGCCGGCATGATCTGGCATCTCCCGTTCCTTGCCGTATTCTCGTTCCTGTACACAGACGAGCTGATCCGGCTTGCCTTTGAATTGTGGTATACCAGAAGCGGAAAATGGATCAAGCCTGTGACCGAGATGGGCCGGGAGGCATTGCCGGGATTCCGGGCGGAGCTTGCAGCCAGGAAGGGACGTTCCTGAAATAAACTGTACCATCTTGTTTCTCAATGGCTAAGCCAAATGAAAAGCTGTCAGAATTTTTCATCCTTTCTGACAGCTTCTTTCTCTATTTCCTGACGGAATCAAATAGTTTTTAACTGCATCTGTTTTACGTTTTCATTTTCTTAATTTCTTTATAAATCCCCGGAAGCCGCTCCAGGCATAGCTTATTTTAACTACCTGTGCAATGAGACTGCTTTAAGAATTCCGTGCGCGATCAGGACCATTTTCTTCTCTTGCCCGGATCAGTTCATTGATCTCCTCTGCCTGGATTTCCTGCCGCTTACGAAAATACCAGAAGATAAACCCATCAATAAATAAAAAGCTTACCGTAAAAGACACAAAGATGGAAACATCCATGCCCTTCCATAAGAACATCCTGGAAATAAACAGTGACAGTAGATACAACACCACCGACTCTGCTATGCAGTAATGACTCCATTTCCGGAATTCTATTCTGCTGATCAGCGCATCTATGAGCTGGCATGCAGCAATCCACACAAACAAAATCAGTGGGAAGGAGGAAACTTCATTCCCCCACAGCAGATTAAGCCCCCAGTTTGCAAGCACGATCAGGGTAAAGCAGATACAGGTAGACGGAATCCGGTTCCATAAAAGATTTTTCATAAATTTTCTCCTTTCAGCTTATTTTTCAATACTTCAATATAATTACGGGTAACGATCTGGGTCTCCCCATTCACCAAAAAGACTTCCAGCCGATGATTATAAAGCGTGCGCACGCTTTTCAAATAATCGGTGTTGATGATGCAGTTTTTGCTGATCCTTATAAAAGAAGTATGGAGCAGTTTTTCTTCCAGCGCAGTCAGCGTATCCCGGCAGAAGTAAACCTCCTTTTCCAGATAAAGAAAGGTTTTCCCGTCCGCAGAATCCATAAAATAAATTTGTTCCAGCGGAATCTGGTACTCCTTCCCTTCCTGATACCCCGTTAAGGAAAAGCCATGCTGCCGGATTAGCTCAATCAAATGACGGAGCCTTCCATCCACATGAGCGCAATTGATAATAATTTCTGTTTCGGAAACCGCAAGATCCTGATGGATAGTCAGCTTCATTTTTCTCCTCCTTCCTGCCTCGGCAAAACTATCGTATCACCCAGGCGCCGGTAAAGCAATACCCCGGCAGGCAAGATGCCCTATGCCGGGGTGAAATACCTTTTTTATTCCCTTTTCCTAATACTATGGTTTTACGGTATTGGATACCGGATGTAACACACCTTCCGCCCTGCTCCTATGTTCAGCGCCATCGTCCCCACTCCACATTCCTGATAACCTCCAAATCCTGCCCCACTAACTTCATTCGGCACCAAAAATGTCTGTATTTCCTCGGTATTGATGTCTATACTCGTCTATGATTGCAAAATGCTCTATCACTTCCTCTTTCACAATTACATATCAGCCAAACCGCCTCTTCTTTAAGATTATGCTTCTCCTTAAGCCGATTTGATAAACGTTTTTTGTCTCTTCCTTATTATTTTTGACTTCTTGAAGTTCAGTTCCTAAAGTTCCAAAATAAACAATCCTAATATTCTTAAAAAGGGATCCTGTAGGTGTATCATTAAACATTTAGTAGGGTTAAAACGAATAATAATTTATAAATTGCATGGAATTTATAAAATAAAAGCAGAACTTATGTTCGTAATTGATTGAAAAAGTAAAGATAGTATGGTATACTTCTACATGAGTAATAAGCTTTTGACCAGTGCTATACGGGAGGAAAAGGATGGGGAAGAATAGAGTAATTGTGGTGCAAAACATTAATGTTACTGTTTCAGAGGAAAATTTTGATGATTATATCTGTATGATTAAGTAGTCAAAAGGGGATTTGTATTTTATCCTTTTCACGATGGGAACTTTGAAAACTGAATATATTGCTGTAAATTTTCGGAAATGATGATTTTGAATGGCTTTTGTTGCGTACGGCATGGGGATATTCCACCATTTTTTAGGCAGTTGCCATTTTAAAGGCGCACTTATCCTGGTCCTGCATATATCGTAAGCGATGAATAACCTATCGTTTTTACATTTTCTAAAATCTCTGGGATAATCTTGATTAAGAAGCAGCTACTTATAAATGAGCTAATGATTTCGAAGTGTATAAATCTATATTTCAAACGTG
>CATLCV010000357.1 GCA_949893755.1 uncultured Lachnospiraceae bacterium
ATGGGGATCATGGTTGCTGCAGCCGCGATCTGTATCCTCTTTGTATATTCGATCCGCATCCGTTCCGTGGATCATGCATGGAAGATCGCTTCCGCGGCCGGTGCCGTGATGGCGGTGGTGATCGCGGCGGCAGGAAATATAACCCTGAATCTGCATATCTCACTGACGCCGCTGGTTGTCAGCGGGATCATCGGGGTTTTAGCAGGGCTGTTGCTGGAGGTGGTGTTCCTTTCCGTGGATTATGCCAGGACGGAGTATCTGGAGTTTGAGGATGACGAATACCATTACTATGTGAAGGCGGTTCCGAAGATCGGCGTTACGGCTCCCCAAAAGAGCGTAAAGCATATCAATGAGAGACAGAATTCGGGGAATGTGGGAAATAAAAAAGACTGGGTTGACAACAGTACACAGACACCTGCGTCTGCAGGGACAGGCTATCTGGACAGGCCGAAAAGCGCAGATGAGATCCTGCTGGAGAGAAGCCTGAGCAAAGAACTGGGACTGGACGGAAAAGGCAAAAAATGACAGATATGACAGTAAGGTCTCCGGGCGCAGCGACTCGCTTTATCCGGAGTGGGAGGTGAGCTGATGCGGCAGGAATTACAACAGATTTTTCATAAATTTATCGGCGATCCTTATATTCCCGAGCTGCGTATCACGGATATTGTGGAGATCCTGATCATTGCGGTGGTTGTATATGAGATCATGCTGTGGATCAAGAATACAAAGGCATGGATGCTGCTGAGAGGGCTGCTGATGCTGGGGCTGTTCATTCTGGTGGCGTATGTGTTCAAGATGCATGCCATCCTGTATCTCGCAAGAGAATCCATCAGTATCCTGGCATTTGCGGCACTGGTCGTATTTCAGCCGGAGCTGCGCCGCGCGCTGGAGAAGCTGGGAGAGAAGAATCTGTTCAGCAGCTTTTCCCTGTTTGACAGAGGAAGGGAAAATCTGCGCTTTTCAGACAGGACAAGGGATGCGCTGGTTGCGGCCTGCTTCAGTATGGGCAGTGTAAAAACCGGTGCCCTGATCGTGGTGGAACGGGCCATTCATCTGACCGAATATGAGATGACGGGAATCGAGCTGGACTGTATCGTATCGGAGCAGGTGCTTCTCAATATTTTTGAACACAATACACCGCTTCATGACGGCGCGGTGATCATACGCGGAGACAGGATCACATCCGCCACCTGCTATCTGCCTCTGTCAGACAACATGCAGATCAGTAAATCATTGGGGACAAGGCACCGTGCTGCCCTCGGTATGAGCGAGGTCAGTGACGCAATGATCCTTGTCGTATCAGAGGAGACCGGTTACGTATCTATGGCCATGGACGGACAGCTTGTGCGGAATATGACTCCGGAGTATTTGAATGAAAAACTGGGGCAGATCCAGGATCGTCTTTCCGATGGAAAGAAATTTGCGATGCGGAAAGGACGGAAGAAACATGAAATTTAAAATAACACGGAATCTGGGCCTGAAAGTGGCGGCTTTGATCTTTTCCGTTTTTTTCTGGCTGATCATCATCAATGTCAACGATCCGATCACCACTGCGACGTATGCCAACATTCCGGTGGATTTCGCCAATGAAGAGGTTGTCAGGAATATGGGCAAGGTCTATGACCTGGTAGGGGATCCCCAGACCGTGCGTGTAACGGTTTCAGGAAAGAGATCCGTACTGTCCCGGGTTAGGACCAGCAATATTTCAGCCATAGCGGATCTGAGTCAGATGGAGGTGAACACATATCTGGTGCCGATCACTGCGGAGGTGAAAGGACTCGAGGGGGAAACTGTGACAACACAGGTCAACCCGGTGAATCTGCAGATTAAGATCGAAGATATGAAGAGCAATACGTATCCGATTTCCACCAGTACGACGAATTTGGTCCCAAGAGATGGTTTTGTAGTGGGCGAGGCATCCGTGAGTCCGGAAAAGATCACCATTCGGGGGACGGAATCCAAGATCAAGAATATCCATCGGGTCGTGGCAAGGGCGAAAGACTCAGCCAATCTGTCCGGTCTGTCGGAGGATACGACGCTGGATGCGGAGCTGATCATTTTTGATGGCAATGACAACGCCATGGATCAGAGTCAGCTGACCAACAACCTGGGAGAACGGGGGCTCAGCCTGAATGTGCAGATACTCCGGGAAAAGAATGTGCCGGTGATCCTGAACGGGGTATCCGGAAATCCGGCGAACGGATTTGTTTATACCGGCTCTACTCTGGAGCCTTCCATGGTAAAGATATGCGGTACAAAAGAGGCATTGGACTCCGTCAGCTCGATTGAGATTCCGGAATCAGCGGTCAATATTCAGGGAAAGCAGGGCAGAGAGGAAGTGACGGTAGATATCCTGCCTTATCTTCCGGATGGGATCAGCCTGTCGAAGGATGTGTCCAATAATGTCATTGTGACCGTCATGATCGAGCAGGAGGGGACAAAGACGATCCAGCTCCCGGTGGGGGCGATCCAGATCAAAAATCTGAAGGAGGACCTGAAGCTGGAATTTGAGTCGGATATGGATATCGAACTGCAGTTTACAGGGAGAGAGGAGGCTTTGGAGGTACTGGATATCCGGTACGCGGTTTCCATGGATCTAAAGAACTATAAGACGGCCGGAACATATGAAATAGCAGTAAATATCGAGACACCCTCCGGCGTGGAATTAACGAAAAACCCGACTGTCAGAATCATACTGACAGAAAAAGACGGGGGATAGGATGATTGGATATGGTAAGAGAAAGCGTGATTATTAAAAATCCCACCGGCCTTCATCTGAGGCCGGCGGGGCTGTTCTGCAAGACGGCGATGCAGTTTGGCTGTAAGATCACCATCGAGAAGACAGCCAGACCCGGCATGGTTTCCGCCAATGCGAAAAGTGTGCTCAGCGTCCTTGGGGCATGCATCAAGAGCGGGGATGAGATTACCATAGTCTGTGACGGGGAAGAC
>CATLCV010000358.1 GCA_949893755.1 uncultured Lachnospiraceae bacterium
GAAGAGCTTCTCAACCTCCTGACCAGGCAGCTGTCATTCAGCAGGGAGCTACTGTCGCTTTTGTGTGAGTGAGCCTTAAAGGAGCAATTAATTTTCCCGTATCCATTCCTCCCTGTACTCTTCCAATGTCTTGCCCGTATCCGGCAAGACACCTACAATATTTTTGAAAATATCATCCAAAGATTCTTTTACAGCAGGCTTTTCTGTTTTCTGCTGAAAACGGAGAAACTGTACAAAACTGTATATGACCTCTACCTGATTTTCCGGCAGGTCATGCAGCATATCTATCGTCTTTTCTAAAGTTGACATTGCTGTTCACCTCCTTGATGAGCGAAACGTTCCCCCCTATTCCCGTATCTCCTCCACGATCCCTTCCCTCAGAACCGCCCTTCCTGACAGCAGGGTCACCCCCACGCAGATCCCGACATTCAGCAGAAGGATCCCTCCCAGGGCCGCCCCTGAGACAAATGCCCCCGGATGCAGATAGAGGTATACATGGACCAGAAAATAATATAAGATTTTTTGAACCACGAAGTAAATAACCAGAACCGTAACCCCCGAATAGATCCCGTAGCACAGTCCTTCCTTCGCCAGCATCCTTTTGAATCCCGCATCCGTAATGCCCATGGCCCGCAGGATCCCGAACTCCCGCTTCCTGGCCGCCACCAGGTACTGCATGCTGTTCATGATGTGGAGCAGGCTGATCCCCAAAAGCACCGCCGCGATCCCGTAATAGAAGAACATTTTCTGGTAAAGGTACAGGTTCTGCTGCCGGATCTGTTCACTGTAGTCCTTCACCACACATCTGCTGATATTTTTTGCCAGCTTCCCAAGCTCCGGGGAGACCGCCTCCGCCCCGATTCCCGGATCCGCCGAAATGCTGATTGTCTGGTAGTCCTTCACCCCGAAGTTCTGCTCCATCTGCTCGTTGGTCATAATGAGATCGATAACGGTGGTGCCCTCATCGCCGATATAAGTATTTACCTTGGCAAGGGGCCGGCTGACCACTGCCGCCACCGGCAGGGACGCGCTCTGGTACCATCCGCTCTCCCCCTGGAAACGCAGGGCCTCCTGAGGAACCTCCGGGCTGCTGACCGTGGTCAGATCGACCGCGTCTCCGGGCGCCACGCATACGCCGTCATAATTTCCCTGGCCGTCCATCAGGGTTTTCAGGATCACGCTGTTGTCCTTACGCATCTGGTCCGGACGGATCTCCCCTTCTAAGAGGTAGTCGTTCAGGCTCTCCAGCATGGCATCGTCATATCCGTAAATATTTACTTTCAGCGCGTAATCTTCCTCCCCAGTCCGTACAGCGAGTCCGTTATAGTTTTCCATCAGCTCCGGATCCGGCAGGAATCCCTCGATATCCGCGGTCTCCGCAAAATATTCCGGCCACAAAAATGTCCCGTCTTTCAGCGCAAGCTCTCCCAGGAGATACCGGACCGGATGAAATTCCCGGATCCCGGACAGGTTTCGCATGGCTTGGGCAGCGCTCTCGGGGATGGCATCTGTCAACTGGTCGGACTGGATGTAAACCTGGATATCCGAGCCCAGGCCGTCATCCGCCTTAAAGGTCAGTTCGTTATGAATCTTTGTATTTTCCGTAACATAATATGCTCCCAGGAAAATGATGCTGCCTATGGACAGTGACAGCAGGATCCCCACAAATGTCCCTTTTCGGGAAAGCATAAACTTCCGGGTCAGGATCCCGGTCAGGCTGCCCCGCCGGATACTGTAGATCTTTGGATCGCGGCGCTTCACCAGATCCCCGGTCAGTCTCTGCCGGATGGTTGTTTTTCTCGTCCGGCAAATGAAGATGCCGCTGATCACCAGAAAGGCAGCAACGAGGCAAATCGCCCCCGCAGCGCAGATACGCCAGCTCACCTGGTAAGCTCCCGCGTCCGGGAGACCGGCCGCGCCGAACTCCTCTGCCGGGCTGCTGCCTCCCACATGCCGTGTCTGATCCTGCAGCAGAAAGATGCGGCCGATTTTCTGGTAGATCAATCTGCCCGCCAGATTTCCAAGCAGGCACCCTGCCGGATATCCCGCCAGCCCGATGCTGCCCAGCTCACAGAACAGGATTCCAAATTGGCCCTTGTCGGTCATCCCCAGGGTCTGCATGACACAGTACTGGGACATCCTGCGGATCACGGAGATCTGAAACAGGCTGTAGATCACAAACGCGCCGAAAAACGCGATCGCCAGAAGGATTACACATTCCGTCAATTGCCCTTCTTCATTGAGGGTCCCCCAGATATAGGGCAGTCCCGCTCCCCGGTTCGCCAGGCCGGTCCTCACCACTTCCCAGACGTTCACCGGCTCCAGCCCCCCTGTATATACGGCCAGACCATTATTCCTTTTGATGTCCGAGCCCGGAATGCCAAACTGCCTGGAAAATGCTTTCACCTGGTCATAGCCCTTCCGGCTTTCGTCAAATTTGAAATATACAAATGTACCGTTTGTCCCGTAATCCAGCGAGGAGCTTACAAAGATCTGCCGCACATCCCCCAAAAGCTCCGGCATTTTCTCCGGCATTTCCTCTACGATCCCGCACAGGGTAAAGGCTTCTTTGTCCAGCACGACCCAGGTTCCCAGTTCCGTCGACACTCCCAGGTTCTGCAGGGTCTGGACATCCGCGGCGATCTCATGCTCCTGCCGGGGATAAACGCCTTCGATCATATCCCGGCCCATCATCTCCAGATACCCGGGATCCGCATACACGAGCTGGATGGAAAAAGGCTCCTCCATGGCCTTGCGGACCGTCTCCATTCCCACCTTTTCCAGATCGTACCCTCTTCCCGAAGGATCCTGTTCAAACTCTTCAAACCATTCCGCGTCCCCTCTGGTGCTGTAATGCCAGTCCCCATATTCCATCCTGACGTTCTCCCGTGTGGCATGCCGCCCGCTTTCAAAGAGCCCGCCCATCCCGGTCAGAAGGGCCG
>CATLCV010000359.1 GCA_949893755.1 uncultured Lachnospiraceae bacterium
AACTGCAAAAGAGAAATGGGAAAGTAACGGATATTGCCATGAAGTATGGTTATGAATCTCCCACCGCGTTTACCAGGGCTTTTAAGAATTTTCATGGAATCACGCCCTCCGCTGTAAAAACGGAACCGGTATCCTTTCAGGCATATCCGCCCATTTCTTTTTCCATGGCAATCCACGGAGGGGCGCCGCTGCAGTTCAGGATAGAGGAAAAAGAAGCGTTCCGGATACTGGGAAGGTCCTGTCCCCTGTCGAAAGAACTGACAGAGAATTTTGAAAGGATACCAGCGGTATGGGATGCCGCACTGGCAGACGGAACACTTGCCAGATTACTCTCCATGGCAGAGGGAAAGCCGGAGGGACTTCTCGGTGTCAGTATCCATCATACGGAAGACTGGAAATATCTGATTGCTGTCCGTTCCGATCAGAAGCCGGGGGAATACGAAGAATATCAGATTCCGACATGCAAATGGGCGGTTTTTGAAGGAAAGGGAACGAACCGTACCCTTCAGGAGCTGGAAAAGCGTGTCATTATCCAATGGCTTCCTACGTCCGGCTACACCTACGCAGAAATACCGGATATTGAGGTGTATCTCCATGCAGACCCGGAAGACGCAGTCTATGAATACTGGCTTCCTGTACGATAAGAAGAGCATGGAACCGGAAGGAGGATACCGATGGATGGTCAGGAGATGATAAATGAGCTTAGGGCACAGGCTTCTGAGAAATACAGGGAAAATATGATTCGGATGGGGATACCGGCCGAAAATAGTATTGGTGTGGCAACGTCCGTAGTAAGGGGCCTTGCAAAGAAAGCCGGGAAATCGCAGGAGCTGGCATTTGAACTGTGGAATACAAAATACCACGAGGCAAGGATGCTGGCGGTCTTGTTGATGAATCCGAAGGCGACAACGGATGCTGAGGCGGAAAGGCTGCTCCTTGATGTGGTTTCCTGGGATTTATGCGACCACCTGTGTAAAAACTTATTTTTGAAGATGAAGAGCAGGGATAATTTTATTGCAAAGTGGATACGGGAACCGCAGTTATATAAAAAAAGGGCGGCGTTTGTGCTGATTGCAGCTTCCGTGATACATGACAAAAAGCTGACGGATGAAACCGTGGACGGCTATCTGGAGCTGGTTACGCAGCATGCGGATGATGGACGGGAGCATGTGAAAAAGGCGGTTTCTACTGCTTTGAGGGAAATCGGAAAAAAGAACTTTCATTATAATGAAAAGGCGCTTTTGCTGGCGCACGAGTGGATGGAAGGAGAAAGCAAGGCATTGAGGTGGATTGGAAAGGATGCGGCGAAGGAACTGGAAACCATGGTAAAGGCAGAAGGACGGGGACGTCTGATTTCCGCAAATACCAGGATGGGAAAGGAATCAGGAGGTTCGGGATGAACGGGAAGTTTTTTGCGCTACCGCAGGAAAGGCAGGAGCAGATCATAAATGCGGCATATGGTGTGTTTTCCAGGAACAGCTATAAAAATGCGTCCATGTCCAGGCTTGCGGATGCCGGCAGATATGGACCTGTTCCGGCCGGGGATTGATACGCGGCTGCTGTTAGAAGAGATTAACGGTTATCTTCTCAGCTGTTACTGGAAGATGTTTTCAACCGGGGAGCTGAACCCGGATTCTCTGGAAAAGGACTTCCTGAAAAGAGTTGGACAGTGGAAAAGGGTATACCTGAAAGAAAGGAATCATTAAGATGGCAGTTTCAAATATAAGAGCAGACTTTCACGCAGAACTGCAAAAGGTTTGGGAGATTGTGACTTCTCTGGAGGATACGGCGTGGCGCAGCGATCTGAGCAGGGTTGAGATTATAGATGATAAGCAGTTCGTGGAATATACAACATCCGGCTACCAGACCGCCTTCACCGTTACAGTGAGGGAAGAATGCCGGCGTTTAGAATTTGATATGGAGAATGATAATATGCATGGGCATTGGACAGGGATTTTCTCCAGCAAAGGCAACGTAACAACGGTTGATTTCACGGAGGATGTTACAGCAAAAAAATGGTTTATGAAACCGTTTATCGGGGCGTATCTGAAAAAGCAGCAGGCTTTATATATAACGGATTTAAGAAAAGCTTTGGAGCATACCTCATAAGTAAAGCGGGAGGAATTATCTTTTCTATTGACTTTTTACAAAAAGGAGAATAGAATGATAGCAAGCACTTGCTTAGGGGTGGGAAGAATGGACGAAACAAGCCAAAAAATCATTGATGCAACCATGTCTCTGATTCGTGATAAGGGGTATGTTGCCACAACGACAAAAGATATCGCGCGTTTAGCCGGCGTAAACGAGTGTACACTGTTCCGTAAATTTCAAAATAAAAAAGATATTGTACTCCATGGGGTATCTCAGGAAAAATGGAGAGCGCATGTTACGCCGGAGCTTTTTCAAAATGTGCAATGGGAGTTAGAGCCGGATTTAGAGATGTTTATGAACGCATATATGGATAAAATCACTCCGGATTTTGTAAATCTGTCCATTGGCTTAAGAGCGCCGCAGCTTTATGAAGAAACGGCCTCTATGATCATGAAAGTACCGCAGGCATTTATTTCTTCTCTGACAGAATACTTCAGGAAAATGGAGGAACTGGGGAAAATCCCCCATTATGATTTTGAAAGTCTGGCGATGACTGTTTTTTCTTCCACGTTTGGTTATACCTTTTTAAATGCGTCTTTTGGCCAGAACCTTACGGATGTGGGCAGAGAAGAATTTATTAAAAACAGTGTGAAGATATTTGTAAATGGGATTGTACAGAAGTAAAAATGGTAGTAACAGTTCAAGGGGTATCTGAACTGTTACAAATGGTACTGTATATTCAGTGCCATTTTATCATACCTAAAAGCAAGCAAGTACACGCATACAAGGAGGCAATGATGATGATTACAGGCGCGGAATTATTTGTGAAAGCTCTCAAGGCGGAGCAGG
>CATLCV010000360.1 GCA_949893755.1 uncultured Lachnospiraceae bacterium
CAGATTCCGGCATCGTTGCCCAGTGTTGCCAGCTTAAATTCAATTTCACGGTTTGCGAAGAATGCTTTTTCCCGGTAGGGCTTTTCGATAAACGGGATCAGGATCTCTCCTGCCTTGGATACTCCGCCGCCGATCACGATCACGGCCGGGTCCGCGATCACGGCCAGGTTCATCAGGCCGGCGGCCAGATATTTTCCAAATTCCTCCGCCACATCGATGGCCACCGCATCCCCTGCCTTTACCGCGTCGAACACGTCCTTTGCCGTAACGCTCTCTTTTTTCAATACCGTTTCCCGGGTATCCCACTCCAGACGCTTTTTCGCCAGCCGAACGATCCCGGTAGCGGACGCGTACTGCTCCAGGCATCCGTGATTTCCGCAGCCGCAGGTATCCGGCTCATCGTAGTTCACACAGAGATGTCCCACCTCGCCGCCTGCGCCGTGTTCTCCTGTGATCACCCTTCCGTTGATGATCACGCCGCCGCCGACTCCGGTACCCAGGGTGATCATCACCATGTTCTTCTGTCCGGCTCCGCCGCCCTTCCACATCTCGCCGAGTGCGGCCACATTGGCGTCATTGCCGATGACAGAGGTGATGCCGGTCAGCTCTTCCAGCTCCCGCTTGACCTCCTTGTAGGTCCAGCCCAGGTTGGCGCTTCCGTTGACAATGCCGTCTGCCGTCACCGGTGCGGGAACCCCCGCTCCGATCCCGATAATGTCCGTTTTTTCCAGCCCATGCTCCTTCGTCTTCTCCAGAATGGAGGCCGCAATATCCGGCAGGATCTCCTTCCCCTCATCCTCGACCCGGGTCACGATCTCCCACTTGTCCAGGATATTGCCGTTCTCCTCAAATAACCCCATCTTTACCGTTGTTCCGCCGATATCTACTCCAAAACAATACTTCATGACTTTGATTCTCCTATCCCTTTTTCACAAGATTCTCCTGTACCCGCTTGTACAGCTCCTGAGCCGCATTGTAGCCCATCTTCTTCTGCCTGTGGTTGACCGCCGCAGACTCCATGATGATCGGAAGATTCCGCCCCGGACGGATCGGGATGCTGTGGCAGACCACCTTATTTCCCAAAAATTCCGTATAGTTCTCTTCCAGCCCCAGACGGTCGTATTCCTTATCGCGGTTCCACTCCTCCAATGTGATCACCAGATCGATATTCTGCGTCTCGCGGACACACTGCACACCGAACATGGACTTCACATCCACGATCCCGATTCCCCGAAGCTCGATAAAATGCTTCGTGATATCCGGCGCCGAGCCGACCAGTGTGTCGTCACTGACCTTCCGGATCTCCACCACATCATCCGTTACAAGACGGTGCCCCCTCTTGATCAGCTCGAGAGCCGCTTCGCTCTTTCCGATTCCGCTTTCCCCCATGATCAGCACGCCGACGCCGTACACATCCACCAGCACGCCGTGGATCGTAATGCAGGGAGCCAGCTTCACGTTCATCCAGCGGATCAGCTCCCCCATAAACGCACTGGTCTGCCTGGACGTCTGCATGACAGGTATGTCCCTGCTCCGGGCCAGCTCCAGAAGCTCCTCCTCCGGCTCCAGATTCCGGCTGAATACGATACACGGCACCTGGCGCGACAGCAGTTCATCATAGATCTGCTGCTTCCGGTCCTCCTCCAGTGTCTGCAGATATGTATATTCCACATATCCGACGATCTGCACCCTGTCATACGCAAAATGATCAAAAAACCCCGTAAGCTGTAATGCCGGCCGGTTTACTTCCGGAACATTGATCCGCTTATTTGCAAGATCCACATCAGGAGTCAGGTTCTTTAACCCCATTTTCTCCGCCAGCTCGCTAATCTTAACGCCTTGTCCCATCTTTACTTTTTCCTTTCTTGAGAACTGTTATACAGAGGCCGCCGCTCCAAAACAGTTCTTTTCTTTTCACAGCGGAGCTCATTCTACGCTCCGCCTCCTGCACCTTATAGTATATCATTAATGAAAGAATTTGTACACGGATTCTGCCGCTTTTTCATTCATTTCCGGAATCTGCGCCAGACGCTCCGTGTCAGCCGCCTTGATCTCATCCAGAGAAGCGAACTCACGCATCAGCGCCTTGCGCCTTGCGGGCCCGATCCCCGGAATATCGTCCAGGATGGAATGGACCTGCCCTTTGCCCCGGAGCTGCTTGTGGTACTCGATGGCGAACCGGTGGGCCTCATCCTGGATCCGGGTGACCAGGAGAAATGCCTGGGAGGAACGGTCGATGGGAATCTCTTCGTTCCGGTAATACAGTCCCCTGGTCCTGTGGTGGTCGTCCTTCACCATGCCGCATACCGGAATATCCAGATGCAGCGCGTCCAGAACCTGCAGCGCCACATTGACCTGGCCCTTGCCGCCGTCCATCAGGATCAGATCCGGAAATGATGTAAATCCTCCCAGATCCCTGCTTTCCTCCCGTTCCCGAAGACCGTGGGTAAACCGCCGGGTGAGCACCTCCCGCATACTGCCGTAATCATCCGCGCCCTTAATCCCCTTGATCTTAAACTTCCGGTAATCATTCCTTTTCGGCTTTCCGCGTTCATACACCACCATGGAACCTACGGATTCGAACCCATTGGTATTGGAAATATCGTAGGCCTCCATCCGGGTGATCCCCTCGATTCCCAGCAGCCCGGCGATCTCCTTCACCGCCCCGATGGTCCTCCCTTCCTCCCGCTTCAACCGCTCCTTGTCCTTGCTCAGTACGAGCCGGGCATTGTTCACCGCCAGCTCCACCGGCTTTTTGGACCGCTGAAGCTTCCCGGCCACCTCCTGGTCCGCGGCGGTCATGCCGGTGCGGATATCGCACACAAACACGATCACATTGGCGGCAGCGATGGCGATCTCCGCCTGCTCCCGCATAAAGGACAGGATCTGGTTGTCCGTCCCCGGCTCTATGCCGCCGGTATCCACCAGGTCAAAGGTG
>CATLCV010000361.1 GCA_949893755.1 uncultured Lachnospiraceae bacterium
TGCACGGAAATTCCTTTTTCCTGCATAATTATACATTTTTGTTTTTGGTTAGAAGCGTCCGGGGAGCGAAACAAGCGTTCGTTTCGAACATGCCGGCGAACTGTCCAGAAAAGTACACCTTACTGGATTTTTCCCCTGCCGGAAGTGATAAATAACACAAAAAAGCTGTTGGTACATGGCATTTATCCATGCATCAACAGCCTTTTTTCATTTTAATACAGCTTCGCCTATATGGTCTGTTTTGCGAACATATTAAAATATTCCTGTGCTTTTTGAAGAGATACGTTCAATTTTCTCTGCATTATAAGGTGACATGTAATGCCCTTTGATCGTTCGATATCCTTCGATTTTCACATTGTCTTTTCATGAAAATAATGCTAAAATTATCTAAATACCTAGATCATTTGGAAGGAGTGTCCTGATATGGGAAAACTTTTGAACAGCAAAAAAGCCTCCATGCTTTTTAAAGAAGATACAGAGTCCACATATTTTGTAGATAAAACAGCTCTTCTGGATGAATTGCTCCCGATCATTGATCCGAATGTACAGGCAAATGATTCTATATCTGATGGCGCAGAAAACCGTTCCGGCAGGAGCGGCAAATACATCTGCATCACCCGCCCGCGCCGTTTTGGAAAGTCGGTGGCGGCGAATATGATCGCGGCATATTTTGGAAAGGGCCGGGATACACGCCCTGTTTTCGATCGGCTTGCTGTCAGCTCCAGGAACTGGTATCAGGCACACATAAACCAGCATAATGTAATCCACATTGCCTTTAACTCACTGCCTGCGGACTGCGTCTCTTACCGGCAGTATATCCGGCGTATCAGCAGAC
The DNA here is from genome assembly GCA_949893755.1 of uncultured Lachnospiraceae bacterium. GTDB lineage: Bacteria > Bacillota > Clostridia > Lachnospirales > Lachnospiraceae > Schaedlerella. The sequence continues at coordinate 836 of CATLCV010000361.1, forward strand.
GCCTCATGACCGACCTGATGCAGGCATATCCGGATGCTGGGATTCAGGAAGACGATGCCCTGTGGGACGCGCTGAATGATATTCTGGAATATGAGACCGAAGATGTAAAATTTATCTTTGTCTTAGACGAATGGGATTTTATTTTTCACAGGGATTTTGTAACGGATAAAGACCGGGCGGAATACATTGATTTTCTGAGCAGCCTGCTGAAAGATCAGCCCTACGTAGAGCTGGCCTACATGACCGGAATCCTGCCGATCGCAAAATATTCCAGCGGATCGGAGCTGAATATGTTTTTAGAATATACCATGGCTTCCGAAGAACGGTTCAGTGAATTTTTTGGTTTCAGCGAATCCGAGGTCGATATACTTTTTGACAGATACCGATCGCTGACGGAGCATCCAAAGGTCACACGGGAAGGCCTGCGCACATGGTACAACGGCTATCATACGAAAGGAGGAGGTCATGTTTACAATCCCCACTCGATCGTGGCGTCCCTGACAAACAACAACCTGGGAAATTACTGGACAAGCGCAGGCCCGTACGATGAGATTTTTTATTATATCCGGCATAATACCGCAGAAGTGAGAAATGACCTGGCACGGATGGTTTCCGGCATACCGGTCCGGGCAAATGTACGGGAATATGCTGCCGTATCCATGAATCTGAGTACCCGCGACGAAATATTTTCTGCAATGGTCGTATACGGTTTTCTCAGTTATGAAAACGGCCGTGTGAGCATCCCCAACAGGGAGCTGATGGACAAATTCGATCACATGCTGCAAAAAGAGCCCTCCCTTGGGTATATTCATCAGCTGGCTCAAAAGTCCGAACAGATGCTGAAGGCTACTTTAGAACAGGATACCGCGTCCATGCTTGAAATCCTTGAATTCGCCCATAATACGGAAGTTCCTTTGCTGTCGTATAATCAGGAATCGGATCTGACCGCTGTGGTGAATCTTGTATACCTTTCCGCAAGAGACTTTTACAGGATGGAACGCGAGGATAAGGCCGGGATCGGCTATGTGGACTTTATCTTTTATCCTGAGACTGACCGGCACGCCGACGGGATCATTCTGGAATTGAAGGTAGACGATACACCGGAAGAAGCGCTCCGGCAGATCCGGGATAAAAAATATGCGTTAAAATTCGAAGGGAAGCTGGGAGAGGAGCGGCGGTATACCGGAAGGATTCTTGGGGTCGGCATTGCTTATGATAAAGTGAAAAAGGTGCATGCGTGTAAGATTGAGGTGCTGAGAGAAGCGATAGGATAAACCGTAAAATCATCTTATATTTTATAAAAAGATCGTATGGTCATTATGGAAAAGGAGCTTAAATCCATGGGTATGTATGTCAATCCGGGAAATGCGGCGTTTCGCGAAGCTGTAAATTCCAAAATCTATATAGACAAAACCGAGTTGATCGCATACACGAACAGTGTTTTAAATACAAAGCAGAAGAATATCTGTGTCAGCCGTCCGCGCCGTTTTGGGAAGTCCATGGCTGCGGACATGCTGGTAGCCTACTACAGCCGGGGGTGTGACTCTGCGGAATTATTCAGCGGTACGAAGATAGAAAATGAGAACAGCTTTCAGCTGCATTTGAACCGGCACAATGTCATCCGCCTGGACGTCCAGCGCTTTCTGGAAAAAGAGCAGGATCTGGAGACATTTATCGATGAGATAGAGAAAAGGGTCATCTCTGATTTGACCAGGGAATTTTCGGATTTTCGGAATTATACAGCAGACAGCAGGCTGAAAACATTGCTTGAACAGATCTTTGCGGAAACCGGCAAAGGCTTTATTTTCGTCATTGATGAATGGGACTGTGTATTCCGGATGGCCAAGGATCAGAAAGAAAAGCAGAAAGAATATCTGGATTTTTTCCGGGGGCTGTTCAAAGGCGCGGAATATGTAGATCTGGCCTATATGACCGGAATCCTTCCAATCAAAAAATACGGCGAACATTCCGCCATCAATATGTTTGACGAATACTCCATGATCTCTCCGAAGAACCTGGGAGAATATTTTGGCTTTACAGAGGAAGAAGTGAGAGAGCAGTGCGTACAGCAT
>CATLCV010000362.1 GCA_949893755.1 uncultured Lachnospiraceae bacterium
GTTCCCTGATTAAGAATGATAAGTGCAGAGTGGAGACGATCAAACTGTGGCAGGATATGCGCAGCTTTCTCGACCAGACCTATCCTGATGCGGCACTGATCTCGGAGTGGGGAGAACCGGACAAGTCCCTGATGGGCGGTTTCCATATGGATTTCCTGCTGCACTTTGGGCCTTCCCACTATATGGACCTGTTCCGCTGTGAGCACCCTTATTTTTCAAGGGAAGGGAAAGGGGACGTGTCCCTGTTTGTGGAGACGTACCGGAAAAATTATCAGCTGACCAACGGGAAAGGCATGATATGTATTCCTTCCGGAAACCATGATATGGACCGCATCCGAAAATATCTGGACTGCGAGGAGCTGAAGATGGTCTACGTATTCCTGTTCTCCATGCCGGGTGTGCCGTTTGTGTACTACGGGGACGAGATCGGTATGCGGCAGCTTGACCTGATCTCCGTCGAGGGCGGCTATAACCGCACAGGGGCGCGGACACCGATGCAGTGGAGCCATGAGAAGAATTATGGATTCTCCAGCGCGGAGAAAGATCAGTTGTACATCTGCCAGGATTCGTCCGCAGATGCGCCTGTAGTCTCTGACCAGATGGCAGCAGAGAATTCACTCTGGCATGAGATCAGGGGACTTGCGAAAATCAGAAAGGAGCACCCTGCGCTGTGCGCTTCGGGGGAGATCGAGTTTGTGTACTGCGAGCCGCAGAGCTATCCGCTGGTGTATCTGCGGACAGCGGGGGATGAAAAGATTCTTGTGGCGCTGAATCCGTCACAGAACCCGGTTTCCTGCGAGTGCCCTTACGGTCTGCAGGAGGTTCTCTATAAACTGGGCGATTCTGTCAGCATGGAAAACGGAAAGCTGACCGTGCCGGCTGAGAGCGCGGGATATGTAAAGATTGGTTAATCACAAAGAACCTGACATCATACATGGTGTCAGGTTTTTTTACAGTTCTTTAGATCAAAAATCTCATCAAAGGTCGCGTGATACAGTTCTTTCAGTGCGAGAAGGACACTGATTCTGATATGATGGCGTCCCAATTCTATCTGGGAAATAATCTCCCGACTCATCGTAAATCCCATGATTTGCAGCTGTACAGCGACGTCTTCCTGAGAAAGTTTGTTCCGCAGGCGCAGATTCTTCAGGTTAGGGCCTATGGATAGATCCTGGTTGATAACAAATGACATAATCGTGTTCCTCTAAAAAATTTTTGGAAAGATTTCATTCCATTATTGATTTTAGCTGAGAAATGATATAAGATTGGAATGAAATCATTCCAACCGCGATTTTTTGCATTAGGCTTTGGAATAGATTGTTGAAACAGCTATGAAAAGGAGTTGGGCATGAAGAAGTTATCGAAGAGAGACAGGCAGACTATTCGTTTTTTAAAGTGGGTTAGACGGTATTGGCTGAGTAATTCTTGAATCCGTGGCAGAAAGGCGATATGATTAAATCATCAAAAGAGAGGAAATAGCATATGGCAAATATATATGACGGGGCATTTCGCACAATCTTAAATGACTGCCGGAAGCTGGTTATCCCCGTGATCAATGAGATTTTTGGGGAATCGTACACAGGGGAAGAAGAAATACAGTTTTATCCGAATGAGCATTTTATAGACCAGCAGGACGAAGCAGACAAAGAACGGATTACAGACACGAATTTTACGGTTTTCGGGAAGATACCTAAGAAATATCATGTAGAGTGTGAAAGCAGCTTACCGGACGGAAAGATTACCATAAGGCTTTTTGAGTACGATACCCAGATAGCGCTCGACGAGGGTGAAGTTACGGAGGAAACGCTGACTGTGACATTTCCCAATACGGCAGTTTTATATCTGCGGACTTACAAGAAAACGCCGGATAAAATGAAATATGTGATTGTTACCCCGGGTGGGACGGTGCAGTATGACAAACCAATAATGAAAGTACAGAATTACTCGCTTGATGATATTTTTGAGAAACGTCTGCTGATGCTGATTCCGTTTTATATTTTCTCACATGAGAACCGTTTTCCGGAATATGACAGCAGTGGGCAGAAGCTCGAGGAATTAAAAGCAGAGTATCAGGTTATACTGGAAAGGCTTGATGAACTGGAACAGCGGGGATTTATCGGGGCATTTGAAAAGAGAACGATCATAGAGATTTCCAGTGATGTGATAAAGGAGATTGCACAGAAATATGAAAATGTTCAGAAAGGTGTAGGTGATATGATGAGCGGGACATTGATAGAAACAGAGGCAAGAACTATTTTTAATCAGGGAATAAGCCAGGGAATAAGTCAGGGAATAAGTCAGGGAAAGAGTCAGGGAGTCAGTGAAACCAAAAAGAAAACCGCGCTTATAATGCTGCAGGACGGGGAATTACCAATAGAGAAAATAGCAAAATATTCAGGTCTCGAAGTTGTTGAGGTGGAACAGCTTGCTGGGATTCAGACAGTAAAATAACAGAATGCTGGTCTTGTGGGCATAAAACAGGGAAATAACTGATAATTCAGATTTGTTTCTCTGTTTTTATGCACACGGGCGTCCAAAGGAAATGTGTCAGCTGGAGTTGATGGACGCTCGGTGCTGCGAGTAGTGGAGAAGGTCATGCACCTACTTGATCGATACCGGGCAGCAGTCTGTGTTATAGGAGATGCGTGATAGGATGTGGATAGGGGGGCGGAGTTATGGAGCTGCTGACATTGCTGATCGTTGACGATGAACCGATCATATTAAAAGGATTGTGTGAGATTATATGCGCTTTGCGGCCGACTGTGTTCTGGTATCCATACCGATCGCGGCATTATTCATCAGCATGCAGAAATATTATGTGGAGGGGGTATCCGGCGGCGCCGTGAAGGGTTAAATTCATAGAGGCAGATATCAACGATAAACCTGTTGAAT
>CATLCV010000363.1 GCA_949893755.1 uncultured Lachnospiraceae bacterium
TAACTAGAAAGGATGACAAAAAATATGGTAACACTGGAAGTATTATTATTTGAGCATTTTATGGATAGTAAATTTTATGCTATATACCATGACATTTACATTTCCGATATTATTTTAAGAAACGTATTTCCCTGTGACAAAAAGCTCCACCAGATGAACGGTCAGGAAAAAGATTATTCTAATGTACATCAGTATAATGTGGATGTTATGAGGGATTTGTATTATTTATTTGCAGTTCCTGCGCGTATAGAGGATAAGGACATTCTCTGGGAAATGATCTATGCGTTCTATTTGGATCCCGACGGTTATGCAATAAAAGAACGGGCCGGAATAACATGTTCAGCAGATGGATTATTTTCCATAAGACGGATTTATCGAAAGCATGGATTGTCTGAGGAAGCGATTGAGGAATACGAAAAATACAGGAAAATGCCGATATTCTTTTTCCCTCAGGAGAGAAATGGGATCAACATGTCCAGAGCATCTGTTTTTGGAGACAGGATCGACCATACATTATTTGATTTAAAAAACTATTTTCAGGGCAATAAAGAGAATTGTAGATTGGCGACCGCCTATCGGTTACCGAAGACGAGCAAGTGGTTAGAGGATCTGGGATCATTTGAGGAATTAGTGGAATGGTATGGCATAAAAGGAATATTTGTCAACGATGATTACGAGGTTTTTGACCTGGAACGTGGCGGTGAAAGCGTGATCACGCAATATAGTGATCAATACAGATGGGAGTGGAGCGATACATACTATGGCAATTTAAAAAATAAAATAGGCGCTTTTATGGAGGATGCAAGGTGAAGATCTATTGCATGAGTGATATTCATGGGTGTCTGGCTGAGTTTGAAGAGGCGTTAGCTCTGATCAGGGAACATTTGGACGAGCCGGACACCATGCTCGTTCTTTTGGGCGATTATATACATGGCGGTGCGGACAACTATGGTGTTCTGGACAGGATCATGGAACTTCAGTACCAGTATGGATCTGAGAAAATAAAGGCGCTGATGGGGAATCATGAAGACTTTGTTTTATTAGGTTTTTCGACGATCAATGACATGATGAGAACATTAGAGGAAGAACAGGGGACGGATGGTGAGGATGATAAAAATATGCGGTGGATGGAGCAGCTTCCGAGGGTCCCACTATTATATCGACGGAACGGTACTGGACAGTGGAAGGATTCCTGTTCTCATGGTTGATACGGAAAAGGATATGTATTACAGGGTTTTGGAAACAGGAAACTGGCTGATCCTTCCTTATGAGGAAGAAAATTAAGCGAATAAAAAGTAAGGCAGTATTTCTACAAAACAATTGCTGATTACAGGATACAGGACGGGTTTGAGTGTCAGAAGGAGGTTAAAGGATATGAAAGCATTAGTTCTAAATGGTGTAACGCCGGCGGAGGATGTGGAACTGTCGGAAGTGGAAATACCAAAGGTAATACCGGGGTGGGTGCTGGTTAAAGTAAAGGCTTTTGGCATGAACCACTCCGAACAGATACTGCGTCTGCATGAGATTGAGAATGATTATATAAATAAGCCGGTCATTCCCGGCATTGAGTGTGTGGGTGAGATTGCGGATGCGTCGGACAGTGATTTTCAGGCAGGGCAGAAGGTGGCGGCCTTGATGGGAGGCATGGGGCGGAGTTTCAACGGCAGTTATGCAGAGTATGCGCTTTTGCCGGTACATCATGTATTTCCGGTGGAGAGCAGCCTTCCCTGGACTCAGTTCGGGGCGGTGCCGGAAACCTATTTTACGGCTTGGGGTTCTCTGTTTGAGGGGCTGGACATTCAGCCTTCGGATACACTTCTGGTCCGGGGGGCGACCTGTGCGCTGGGATATGCGGCGTGCCAGATTGCGAAAGCTTACGGGTGCCAGGTAATTGCGACTACCCATCGGGAGGGGAAACTTTCACTCCTTGCTGAGGCGGATGAAGCGGTGCTGGATACAGGAAGGCTTTGCGGGAAATTAGCCGGTGTGACAAAGGCGTTGGAGCTGGTGGGGCCGAAGACGCTTTCTGATACGCTTCAATGTATGGAAAAAGGCGGGATTGTGTGCAATACGGGTATTCTGGGGGGCGTATACACCCTGAATGGGTTTGATCCTATTAAATATATTCCTAATGGCGTATATCTGACCGGTTTTCATAGCAACTGGCCCACAAGGGAAGTGATGAGAGATATTTTTGCATTTATGGACGAGAAAGGTCTTGAACCCTGTATAGGAGCAGTTTATGATTTTAAGGATATCCGGGATGCGTGCGTTGCTTTAGACAGTGGGAAAGTAAACGGGAAGATTGTTGTGACGGTTTAAAACAAAGGAAGAAAAAAGGTGCTTACAACAAAAGGATTTAGTGGATTTATAAAAAATGAAAAAAAATTGATGTAACTATTGACATTACAGGAGAGGGTGTTATAATAGATATTGTAATCGTGAATGTTACATCAAAAAAAGGAGGTCTAATTATGGCACTGAAAAATCTTTTTGGAAGAGCAATGATGAAAGCACCTGCGGCATGTGGCTCCGCCTGCGGAGCAGGGGACAAGAATATTCCTGATGAAAACACGGAAGAAAAACCGGCAGCATGCGGTTCTGCCTGTGGTGCAGGGGACAAGAAACCGGCAGCATGCGGTTCTGCCTGTGGGGCAGGGGACAAGAAATAGTCCTGCCTCTGTGAGTAATGAGATGGTCAAGCATTTTTGTAACACTACCACTGAACAAATTTCATTGCTTCGTATACCTTTTTTCAAATGGTGTCAT
>CATLCV010000364.1 GCA_949893755.1 uncultured Lachnospiraceae bacterium
TGGATATGTGTATGTCGTGGATATGGATTTAGAGAAATTCTTTGATACGGTATGCCAGAGCAAACTGATAGAAGTATTATCAAGAACCATTAAAGACGGGCGGGTAATATCGCTGATACACAAATACCTCAATGCGGGTGTTATCAGCAGAGGGGTGTTTGAAAAGGCGGAAGCAGGAATGCCGCAAGGCGGACCGCTAAGTCCGTTGCTTAGTAACGTCATGTTGAATGAACTGGACAGGGAACTCACACGCAGAGGGCACAGGTTTGTGCGTTATGCAGATGACTGCATGATATTCTGTAAAAGCAGGAAGAGTGCAGAAAGAACCCTGAGAAATATCATTCCGTTTATTGAGGGGAAGCTTTTTCTGAAAGTGAACCGGAAGAAAACAAGCGTGGCACACATCAGCAAGGTAAAATACCTTGGATACGCATTTTATCGTTATAAAGGAAAATGCAGATTTCGGGTACATCCAAGGTCAGTGGCAAAGATGAAAGATAAAATCAGAGAACTGACAAAGAGAAGTAACGGATGGGGAAATGAATACAGAGCCATGAAACTGACGCAGTTTGTCAGAGGATGGGTAAATTATTTCTCACTTGCAGATATGAAGGGACTGCTTGAAAAGACGGATGAGTGGCTGCGTCATAAGATACGGGCAGTTTACTGGAAACAATGGAAGAAAATCAAAACAAGATACCGTATGATAAAGAAATACGGCTTACCAAAATGGAAAGTACATGAGATGGCAAATTGCCGAAAAGGAGTGTGGCGTTCTGCGCTTATGCTAAACAGTGTACTAACCAAACAGGAAATAGCCAGTCTTGGGTATATTTCCATGACTGACTATTATTTGAAAGTATGTGAAAACTAAGGAACCGCCGTATACAGAACCGTATGTACGGTGGTGTGAGAGGTCGGCTAGTCAACTAATGGCTAGCCTCCTACTCGATTGTGTGTCCAGTATATATGCTTTCCCCTGTCATCCGGCATCTGTCTCTTTTCTATTCATGCTCTTTGAAAAAATCAAAAAAGGGTTGCACCATATAGTAGATTATGATATATTTTATATATAGATAAATACACAATGGCTCCAGCGACAGTGATCGTATTAAAAATGGTTCAGCATGAGAGGAGAATGTTAAATGGGTACATTTGCAACGTTATTGCAGGAGGAAGGCGCAGGCGTGCCGGAAGAAAAAAGGGAAGAATTTAGACAAAACATTGAAAAGCTGTTTCAGGCTGGCGGGATGATGGAAATGGAGCTTGTACAGATGTGCGGCAGAAAGGCAGTAACGATTCGGAAGGCTTCCATGCATGACCATGGAATGGATTTTCATTATAATTATTTTGAAGATGATTGCTGGGAGGATGCCGGATTTAGTTCCCGGAATGGAACCGTATGGAGTGGGAAGATCGGATGGAGGGAATTCCATCTGGTTATTGTAGCGGCATATGTCCTGGAGAGTTTATATACAGAAGGGGCGGCCGTGGCAATGGTGGACGATGATTTCGTGATTTCACAGATATATACCGGCTGGATCAACTCCCTATTTCAAAAGCAGTTTTCCCAGAAAAATAACGATCCGTGGATATTATTTGAAACATTACACAATCAGGGGGAAACGGCTCCGGACAGATATGACTGGAATGAGCTTATAACTGATCCATACGGACTGATCGGGTATTATGATATAAAGGCGGTCACGGAAGGAACCGCAGCCGTGGAAAAGGAATTTGACGATCTCATCGGACACGATGAGCAGGATAAAAAAGATAATCGGATGAATTATTTTGATTTTGTCAGGAACTTAAAAACAGCGATTAAAAAATTCCACAAGGAAAGTGATCTCAGTGAGGAGGAACAGCTTTCATCCATGATAGAAATGCTTCGTTCTTATTATGAGCAGGACAGTATGTCCACTGCTGTCAGCAGAAAATATGGGAATAAACATCTGGAAACCATTTGCTTTTTTGCGGCACTGGCAGATGCACCACCCTTTGTGTTTCAGGTGATTTCCGAGACGTATGATGTCAGCTTCTGGGAATTATGGGGACAGGTCAGAGACGTGGCAAGGAGGAAGCGGCTGCTGTATGATCAGGAAATCCGGCAGAATACAATATCTGTTCCGACGAAGGATTTTTTGAGGGTCACACCAGATGATCTGCTGTTATTCGGGGAATTTGATACGGATATTCCGCCTTCGCAGAAGTTAAAGGACTGGTTTTCTGACCTGAAAGGCCGTTTTGAAACCATTATGAAATCGGAGTATGCTGTTGACAATCCCATGTACTGGATTTTGGATCTAATGCAGTATGCAGATGAAAATTATTACCGGGTATATACTTTTTCGGATTTTTTTCAAGAGTCTATAGAACATTTGCAGGACAAACGTTTTCTGGCATTGTGGAAGATTTATGATGATATGCTGCATGATCCTGTGATGGAAGAAGCGGGGAGTGTCATCTTTGTGCCGGAGGGACCGGAATATGAGCATGCCGGACTGAGTTATTTCGGCACGCCGCCGCGCCGCCGGTTAAAGACGTATTGGGATGTGATGAAAAAGGAAGAAAGGGATAATGAGGCAAGGATAACATTTCGCCGTTACATGGCATTACTTGGTAATAGAAAGTTGAGAAATGAGGTATTTGGGGTCTAGTGCTGTGATCCGGAGAAATGAAATTAACACCCGATATACTCAGGTGTTTATCTCTCTTCTCTTTGCAAAGGGTCAGTTTGCGAAGCTT
>CATLCV010000365.1 GCA_949893755.1 uncultured Lachnospiraceae bacterium
TGATACCGTGGAATACGGTCTGTGGAAAACCGGCATCCGTATCGTTGGCAGTGCCTTTGCAGTCATGTCCTTCGCAGCAAAAATCGGGAATGGGCTGGGCAGTTCTGTCGTAGGATGGATGATCAAGTGGAGCGGATATGACGGAAATTCCGCTGTTCAAAACAGCAAAGCTATTTTTGCCATTAATTCGTGCTTCATATATATCCCTCTGATCTGTGCGGCTCTTATGATGGCAGTTATGTTCTTCTATGACCTGGATAAAAAGTTTGATCAGATCATAGCTGACAATAAGGCCCGTTCTAAAAACGATTAATATTACAGGGCAGGTTCCCGAAAGAACCTGCCCTTTCTGCCGTATCTTACCCTTCGATCGCCCTGCGCATTGCCTCCTGGTGACGGCGTACCTGCTCGATGCTGTCCACGCCTACGTCGCGCAGATGTTCTCCGCCTTCATACTCAGAACTCAAGAATCCCTTGTATCCAGCCTTCTTGAATGCCTCAACCACTTCCGGGATTGCAACCGCTGTCTCCACATAATCCTCATGTACATTGTAGAACTTCGCATGGGTATGGAAAATGTAATCGATGTTGTCGATCAGATCCTGCGGCTCTGACCAGGAATAGGTAAAGGATGCCCCTGCGTAAGCCATATCTGCCGGGCCGCCGCCTGCCTTCTCTACGGCTTCCATCATTTCCTTCATGCCGTTGGCCATCCGGTATTCCATGTTGGCCTTTCCAAGGTTCAGGTCGTATTTGATCTTTACGAATCCCTTTGCAAGCCGCTGTGCATAAGATTCATCCACGATCTTGATGCATTCCTCGGATGCGCCCTGTCTTCTCGCCTTATCCCTCAGCACGTTCGGGATGTTCCTGCAGAAGATGCCCATATCCGGAATGAATCCGAAATGCTTTGTTCCGGTCTTGTGGATCATTTCCATGTATCCGTCCGCCCAGCCGGAATTCAGTGAGAAGGGCGCATGTACTTCCAGACCGATCTTCACATCCACTTCCGCCGCGTAATCCAGGCTTCCCTCGATCACGTCCATGGGAGTGGACACCAGGGTACGCAGGTTCTTAAAGCCCAGCATGGAAGCCAGACGAAGGTCGCGTTTCATCATGTTGATCTGCTCGCCCAGTGACAAGGTCCGGTTGTCATAGATCTTATTTTCCAGAAATGCATCATAGCAGGATGGCTCCAGGTTGTACTTTTTCAGCCATTCAAACCACTGATCCCGGAATTCCTGCGTCTCGATGGGAAGTGGGAACCTGCGGATCATCTGCTCCGCCAGCAGCTCCACGCCGGTCGCCCCGGTTTTCGCGGTCTCTCTGAGACACCCTTCCAGGTCTAATTTTCCGTCATAATATTCATCCTGATAACTATACAGGGAAACACTTCTTTTGATATCATAGCTCATAATCTGCTCCTCCTTTATGTTTAGGATCAATCCGCTTTTGCAGACTGACCGCCTGTCCGAATCTCTGTTTCATAGACTCCTTGCATCTGTTCCGTATCTCCGCAGATACGATTCCCTGATACAATTATGCAACTCTACGCAATCTCAAAATCTGCTTCACACAATGCCTCGGTCTGGAACGGCATATAGGACGGAGCAATGATCTGCATTGCCTTGATGTGATGGCTTCCCTTTGCAAGCCCGCCTTCCTTCAATACGGTCACTGTCGCATAGTCGCCGAATTCCCAGCGATAATCAGAATCCACTACGGTGCGCATTTCTTCCAATGTGAAGGTCTCCCCGTTCACGGTAAAACGGATGTCCTCCCGCGCCGCATCCTCGCCGTCCACATTCACCTGGATGTCGCGCACGATGGATAAGGTAAATCCGCGGTAATACTGCGCCTTGAACTGAAACTGATATCCTGTGATCTTTCCGTTTTCTTCTACATTCTTAAATCCATCCGGATTGTAAATCTGTCTGCCCGCCATTTTCTTTCCTCCTGCATATTTTATATTTTTGTGTCCTGCTTCCTTTCGGAACACAGGACACACGCCCGTCTGTTCCCTGCAACCTTTGGGAACCGCAGGCCACAGACACGTCTGCTCCGCAGACTATTCGCTGCTTCCGCAGCTCCTGTCTGAGGCTTATCGGGCGTCCGCCCAATACCAATCTGCAAAACCAGCCCTTTGCAGGCAAGCCTGCACGGTCTGTTTTTACAGATTGCTGCTGTTCCTGACTTTAGTCAAAGTACACTTCTTTTCCGGTCTCTGCGGATTTGTAGATCGCTTCCAGGATCTGGGTCACTACAAATGCCTGCTCCGGTTTTACCAACGGCTCGCCGTCGTTGATGATCGCATCCAGCCACTGCTCCTGCTCTCTCACTGCCTCTGCTGCCGCGCCGCCCTCGAAGAAGTCCCCCACGCCTGCCGGGGAGATGGTCTTTTCCATCAGCTGGTTGTGCTCCACGTTGTTGTAGATCAGCTCATCCTGGGGATAGCTTCCGCCGTGATGGATCTCAGCGCCGCCCTTGGTTCCGCAGAGTGTGGTGGATGCTTCCATGGACTTCAGGACATTCAGCGCCCAGGATGCCTCCAGGAAGATGGTCGCTCCGTTTTTCATCTTTACCAGGCCGAATGCGGAATCCTCTACCTCGAAGGTCTCCGGATCCCATGGTCCGAATACATTTCCTGCAGGGCCGTCTGCCTGACGTCCTAATTTATAGAATACCTGGCCGGATACGGAAGCCGGCT
>CATLCV010000366.1 GCA_949893755.1 uncultured Lachnospiraceae bacterium
ATTAGAGCGTGTCTGAGCCTGCCCTGCCGAACGCAATTTCCAGCCACACCTCCGCCGGATCCTTTTACGCAATGTCCTTCCTGCAGTACTTCATATATGCCGCCGCGATTCCCGCGGCTCCATATGCCATCCCCAGCGCGATCAGCTCCCATTCCAGGCTCACATTGGTCACAATATCCGAGCCTTCCGCATACCCGAAGGGCGTGATATACCGGAGAAATTCCGCGCTGTCGGTGATGTTGGCGATCAGGTTCAGAAAATACAGGACGGCCGCCGCGCCAAGCCCAATCCCCATGCCTCCATGTCTTAGAAAGGCGGAGATCCCGAAACAGACCGCCCCGATCTCGATCTGCAGCAGCAGATAGGCCAGATGCAGAAGCGACACCTCTTTCCACGGAATCTCTTCCCCGATCGCCGCGATAGAGACGATGGACGCCGCGTAAATGACCGCATTCAGGATCACGATCTGCAGCCCCGCCGCTGCCAGCTTGGCGGTCACGATCCGGGCACGGCTGACCGGATGGGTCAGGAGAAATTCCGCCGTATGGTCTTTTTCCTCCTTTGCCAGTATGGACACCCCGCAGAGCGCCGAGAAAAATGCCCCGCCAAGCCCCAGGATGTTTCCGCATTCTACAGCATAGAACCCAGTCAGCGTGCCGAAGCTGATCTTGTCCATCCCAAATGCCTCGGTAAAGCTCCCCATGGAGGCAAACATATCGCTGACCCCGTCCATCTCTTCCTTCATCTCCGGAAAGATCAGGATGCAGATTACAAGCAGAAAGCCCACCGCCGCCGTCCACGCTGCCAGAGAAATCCTGTTTTGCTTTAATTCATGCCGGATCATGATCATTTTTCCTCACCTCCGTTCATTCCTCTGTCTCCCGCAGGATCCAGATAATAATGCAGAAAGATCTCCTCCAGATCCGGCTCGGATATGGTCAGATCTGTGATGTCCTGCTCTGCCAGCACCCGCAGAAGGCTGCGGATCTCTCCGCCGTACAAAAAGCTGATCCCGCTCCCTGTCTGCCGCAGGTCCCGCACCTCTTTCCATTGGGGCAGAGAGAGCTCGCCCTGGACATGGACCCGTTTCGCGCTGGTCCGGGAAAGTGCTTCCACACTGTCGCAGGCGATCAGCCTTCCTTCCCGTATGATCGCTGCCCTGGTGCAGTTCCGCTGGATCTCCGAAAGCACATGGGAAGATAAAAAGACGGTGGTTCCCTGGGCATTCCGCTCCTTTAATATCTCAAAAAACTCCCTCTGCATCAGCGGATCCAGCCCGCTGGTGGGCTCATCCAGGATGCACAGCCCGGGGCGATGCTGGAGGGCGCATACGATGGACACCTTTTTCCGGTTTCCGAAGGACAGCTCGTCCACCTTTTTGGATACGTCCAGCTCCAGCCGGCTGCATAGCTGCTCCGCCTCCTGTGCACAATCCTTTTTCCGAAGACCCGCGGAAAGCCGGATTACCTCCCTGACCCGCATCCCCGGATAAAACACGGCTTCCGACGGCATATAGCCCACCTCCGCCAGTATACTGCTTTTCTCTGCTGCAATGTCCTTTCCAAAAATCCGGGCGCTGCCGCCGGAGCTTCGGATCAGCCCCAGAAGGGTACGGATCGTGGTACTCTTCCCGGCTCCGTTGGGACCGATAAATCCAAAAAATTCTCCCTCCAAAACCGTCAGGTTCAAATCCACGATCCCTCTGGATTTCCCATAGAATTTGGTCAGTCCTTTCATCTCAATCGCATTCATCTCGCATCTCCTTTCGAATGAACCTTCACTCCCTCAGATAAGTTTTCTTCCAAAATTCAAACATTTTCGTAAAATCCGCTTCCATCTGGTCCACATCCATCTCCTCATTCTGCATAAACTCCCAGAGATACCCCAGCGATGCCAGGTACATTTCCTGATACATCATGGACAAGTCGATCCCTTCCCGAAACTGCTTCGGATCCAGATTGAGCAGGGTGCCGTTTGCTTTGATGTCCTTATACCTTTTGTAGCTCTCCTGGATCTCCGTACAGACCTCCGGATCCCGTTCATAGAACACCTTCATCGCATAATTGCCGATATAGGGATAGCGATGCATGAGCCGGATCTTGGCCTGCATCCCCCGATAGAGCATTTCAAAGAGATCCGTCTGTTCGTAGCATCCGTATTGTTCCAGATATCGGATCGTCATCTCTGCGCAGGTGTCCCAGAGAAACAGGTACAGCTCCTTCTTATTGCGGAAATAATGAAACAGCAGGGACTTGCTGATCCCCGCCTCGTCCGCGATCTCACTCATGGGGCTCTTCTTATAAGAATTCTGGGAAAATACACGGTAGCCGGCATTCAGGATCCTCTGCTGCTTCTCTTCCGGCAGCGCAAAAAATTTTTCATTCATGGTATCTCCTCCCTTGTACACGATCAACCAATACCACAGATTGAAACTGCGGCAGTCTCTTTCATTGACCACACCGGTTAATATAATTATACCCTATTGACCATTTTTGAGAAGACCCCTTTTTTATTTTTCTGCCTGGTGCTCCGTCCATGCTATAGGTCACTCTTTTACCCTGAGTTTTACAGTTTCAAATCAAAAAATCCTTGCATTGCCCAAGATGAAAGGCTTTGCAAGGATTTAGCCCTGTTATGCTCTTTCTATTAATTTCATCTCTTGAAAAAATCTTTTAAAGTCTTCC
>CATLCV010000367.1 GCA_949893755.1 uncultured Lachnospiraceae bacterium
CTTTTTTTCCACCTACTGCACAGGCCGGCAGGGATTTCTGGATAAGATTTATGATTTTTTGTCCCCCTGGTCCATATTGGGAAATCTTTTAGGCAGTACGGCTTATTTTCATTCGGAAAATGTGGATAATATCACTTATTATACGTACTTCCTACGGCGGCTGGTCAGGCAATCGGATACCCTCAGCCTTCCCGTTATACTGGCGGCTGCGGCGGTCTATCTGGCCGTACTTCTGCTTGCGGCGCTTCTGCTGTACCAAAAGCGTCCCTCAGAATCCGCGGAGAATGCGCTGGCTTTTTCCAGAACGGCCCCATTTATCAAAGTATTGATCTCCGTACCCACCGCTCTGTGCATCGGGATCCTGGTCGGATCCATGTACTACAGCAGTACGAAATGGATCATCCTCATCAGCATCCTTTCGGTCCTCCTGCTGTGCGCCGTCATTGAGTTTATCTATCACATGGATGTGCGGCGGCTGTTTGCCGGAAAATATTCCACACTCCTCTCCTTCCTTGGAGTGGCCGGGATCCTGTGTATTCTGGAATTTGACCTGTTTGGCTATGACACCCGGCTCCCGGAGGAGGGCAGCCTGGAAAGCATGGCTCTTGACATCAGCGACATGTACGGCTACTTCTGCTATCCGGATTCCATGTACACCAATACAGGGCGTTCTCTGAGCCAGGACCTGGACGGTGAAAAAAAACAGATCCGGGACTTTGCGCCGATCTATGCGCTTGCCGCGGAAGGTGTAGAGAATGCCAGGAACGATATCAGCAGCCGGGTCAATCAGGGAACCGAGGATTCGGTTCGATACGTGCCAGCGACAGTCCGCTATAACAGGAAGTCGGGAAAGCCCATTTACCGCTGCTATATGGTCAGTGCCGACCACGCTTTAGATACGCTGACTGCCCTTTGCCGGGAGGAAAGCTACCGGAAGCAGCTGTTTCCCATCTTTTATGTGGATTACCATGAAGTCAGCGAGATCCGGCTTACGGATATTTACCAGGACCCCAAAGTACTGGATCTGACTGAGAAGGAACAGGACGCGCTTCTCGACGCATACAAAAAAGACGTCCTGAATATAGACATCCGGAATCTCCAGTATGAAAGCCCCATCGGGGAATTGTACCTAAATATGCCGGAAACACCGCAGCCTGCAGGATCGCAGTTATATGATTCCCGGCAGGATATCACCGTGCCCGGCTTCTATCTGTATGAAGATTATGAAAACAGCCTGGAATTGCTGGAGGAATACGGATATACCATACGCCGGGAGCTGGATCCAGAGGATGTGGAGGAGATCAGGCTGACGGAATCCTGTTACGAAGAAAATGCCGCGGCTGATCAGAGCTTTTCTGTTCCGGAAACCAGTGAACGGATCGTCACGGATCCCGACGAGATTGCGGAGATCCTTCCGCAGATCCAATATGTGACCGCCCGGATTCTGGTCAATGCCCCCGTATCCGGGCAGTCCGCGGAAATCCTGTTAAAGGGAAGCAACGATACGGTATATTATACCATGAAGCCGTAATATTTCTAACTGTACGGTTGCGATTCGAAATATCGGTTTTATGCAATTCATTGTAATAAAACCGATATTTCGAATCATCCAACCGTACAGTTCATACACTGAGTGATCACCGCTATTCCCAATCATCATCCCAGCCGTATTGGCTCGGCGCCTCCCCCTTGCTTCTGACAACCATCGGATACGGCGTCTCCCCCTCGATCATCCGGAGCACCTTGCATTGAAACAGCCATTCATCTCCAAAATCGAATAAATATTTGAACGCCTTCCCTTTATAAATTCCTGCCTCGCACAGCCGGTTCCTGCTGGTTGACTGCCGATTGCTCTCCATGCCCTCTGAATAATAGCTTTCCTGGCGGCTCCATTTCTTGTTGTCCATAAAGAATGCGTGTGCGTGGTCGTCGTCAAATTCAAAGGCATCGAGGATCGCCGTATGAAGGTCCGACAGCAGACTGTCACAGGAAATCTGGATATGCCTGTAACAGCCCTGCCCAAGGGAAACACTGATCACGCAGGACTGACCTGATTTCTGGCGAAACTCTGACAATTTTGGTGATTCCTGTATTTTTTCCGAGGATTCCTTCAGATCGATCAGCCGCTGCATTTTTTCTGCCGCGCGTTCCGGCAGGCCGCCCGCCTCGACCAACAGTTCTATAAAATCCATCATCCCCGGCGGAAGCTCCTCCCATGGGATATGGTCCATGCCTGCCAATTCATCCAGCACATCCTCCATGTTTTCCAGGATTTCCTCCATGTCCATTTGCACGTCTAAATCCGCTTTCGCGTCCCACAGTACCGGCAGCTCCTCTTCCTTTGTGAGTTTGATCCCAAGCCGGCTGCATAATCCTTTTAAAAACGAAAAGGTGCGGTCATCACATGTCTTCATCTCTGCCGGACAGCATTGATGCTCGATCATCGAATCCGCAAGCAGCTCCATAAGCTTTTCTGCGTCCTCCGGATAACTCTTTATAAAGGAAAACGGTATCAGATATTCCGAAGCGGCATCTACAGCCAGCAGTGTGAACGGGTAGTACGGGATCTCAAACGTCTCGTCCTGAACCGGTTCCCCCAAAAGTGAAATTTCACATTCCCATACCCCTTTTTTGGAAATCTTTTTTAAATTAGCGATGGCAATGTCGTTTTTCAATTC
>CATLCV010000368.1 GCA_949893755.1 uncultured Lachnospiraceae bacterium
GTACTTTACATTGTATCCGTACCCCTGCTGTCCAAATCCGCCGAAATTATTCAGATCCTGCCGGATCTGGGATGCGGTCACCCGCATCTTCTGGCTCAGGTCATTGGATGATATCCGCTCCACCCCTGCGTCTGTCAACTCGCCCAAATATCGATAATATCTTGGCAGCCTGCTGATCACCGCTTTTGATATTTCTTTCTCTTCCAATTTTAATCAACCTCCAAATAAACTATATTCATTATATAGAATAGTCTGCTCAAAGTCAATTTAAAGTCATTTTTTTGTTTGATACAATGAACGGAATGTAGTATAATGGGCTGGATGCGTCACGATTTGCGAATAGTCAGACCGGAAAATGTGATCTGTCAATGCGGTTTTACAGGAGGTTTCATATGATACTTGCATGTCATAATCTGAATAAATCATTTGGAGAAAGAGTCATTGTAAAGGATGGCTCCTTTCATATTGAGGAGCGGGAAAAAGCCGCTTTTGTCGGGGTCAACGGCGCCGGAAAATCTACGGTCCTGAAAATGATCATCGGCGAGGAGCCTCTCGACGGCGGCAATGTAATCCTTACGAAAGGGAAGCAGCTCGGATATCTGGCCCAGCAGCAGAACCTGGAAAGCGGAAATACCGTTTATGAGGAGCTGAAAACGGCAAAGTCCGACATCATTTTGCTGGAACAGCAGATCCGTTCCATCGAACAGGAATTGAAATCTCTGAGCGGTGAGGCTCTGGAGGCCAGGCTGGAGACCTACAACCGCCTCATGTCCGAATTTGAATCGAAAAACGGATACGCCTACGAGAGCGAGATCGTCGGGGTTTTAAAGGGACTGGGATTTCAGGAGGAGGATTTTGAAAAGCCTGCCGATACCCTTTCCGGCGGCCAGAAGACCCGGGTGTCCCTGGGAAAGCTGCTCCTGACCAACCCGGATATATTGCTTCTGGACGAGCCCACCAACCACCTGGACTTAAACTCCATCTCCTGGCTGGAGACCTATCTGCTGAACTATCCGGGGGCCGTGTTCATCGTCTCCCACGACCGCTTCTTCCTGAACAGGGTGGTGACAAAGGTGGTGGAGATCGAGCACGGCAGCATCCGCATGTACAGCGGCAATTATAAGGCATACTCGGACAAGAAGCGGCAGATCCGGGACGCGCAGATGAAGGAATATCTGAACCAGCAGAGGGAGATCAGCCGCCAGGAGGCCGTCATCGAAAAGCTGCGCTCCTTCAACCGGGAAAAATCCATCAAGCGCGCGGAGAGCCGGGAAAAAATGCTGAACAAGATGACCGTAGTCGAAAAACCCTTAAGCGACGTGCAGGAGATCCATTTTTCACTGGAGCCCTCCTGCGTCAGCGGAAATGATGTTCTCTCCGTGGAAGAGCTGTCCAAGCAGTACGACGGGCAGACCCTGTTTTCCCATGCTTCCTTCGAGATCAAGCGTGGGGAGCATGTGGCGGTCATCGGCGGCAACGGAACCGGCAAGACCACACTTTTAAAAATTTTAAACGGCCTGACCGACGCGGACAGCGGCTCCTTTTCCCTGGGTACAAAGGTACATATCGGGTATTATGACCAGGAGCATCATGTACTTCACGACCGGAAAAATATATTCGAGGAAATCTCCGACGATTATCCGTCCCTCAACAATACGGAGATCCGCAATACGCTGGCTGCCTTTCAGTTTACCGGGGACGATGTGTTCAAGCTGGTGGGGGACTTAAGCGGCGGGGAAAAGGGACGGGTCTCCCTTGCGAAGCTGATGCTCTCGGAGGCGAATTTCCTGATTCTGGACGAGCCCACCAACCACCTGGATATCACCTCCAAGGAAATCCTGGAGCAGGCGCTGAACGATTATACCGGAACCGTCCTCTATGTCTCCCATGACCGGTATTTCATCAATCAGACCGCAAGCCGGATCCTGGAGCTTTCCGGCCAGACCTTTGTGAACTATATCGGAAATTATGACTATTATCTGGAAAAGAAGGAAGAACGGACCGCCGCCCTGGCCGCCTCCGGATTCACGGACGCAAAGGGAACTCCAAAGGGTGCTTATTTTCAGGCAGAACGCCCGGCAGCGGGGCCTTCGGCAGCAGAAACCGGCGCAGCTTCCGCGAATAAGCAGAGCTGGCTGGAACAAAAGGAGGCGCAGGCCCGGGAGAGGAAACGAAAAAATGAACTGAAACGGACGGAGGAAACGATTTCCCTGCTGGAAGCACGCAATCAGGAGATCGATGAGCTCATGACCCATGAGGATGTCTACTCCAATTCCGTCAAGTGCCAGGAGCTTGCCGAGGAAAAGGCTGCCAATGACGCCAGGCTGGAGGAGCTGTACGAGCTGTGGGCGGAGCTGGAAGAATAAAGAATTCCCTGCTGCTGTCATAGGATACGAAGCCTGCATACAGAAAGCCTGCCACTGGCAGCCTTTCTGCATACGATGGTATTGCAAAAAAGCACAGAACTGTCTGCCGCGCAAACAGTTCTGTGCTTTTTTTCTATTTCTCCGTACATCCGCGTTTCTGTCGCAGACACTTCCTAACCATTCCTAATTCTGATTCCGGAACTGCACCGGTGTCAGGCCGTACATTTTCTTAAAGATCCGGTTAAAATGCTCCACATTCTGATAGCCTACGGATTCCGCGATGCTTTCCACCGTCGCGTTG
>CATLCV010000369.1 GCA_949893755.1 uncultured Lachnospiraceae bacterium
GAGACTGCCAAAGTACATGCAAAAAGCATTGGAGTACGGTTCAGCGGCTGCCTAAATGTTATTTTATGAGTTAAAGTATTGATTTATCAAGGCGCAAAACGCATTTTTTATGTGGGAAGTTTGAGTTAGTATAGGATAAATATGTAAATACAAAAGTATAAAGGTATGTATAGAAGAAAAACAAGAGAAATATACAAATGACTTTTCAGGTGTTTCATGGTAAAATAGAATAAAAGACGAAAAGCGTGCGATGCGTAAATTAAAGGTTTATCTGTACACCTCAGTGGTCAGCTGCCTGTATCAGCTGGACACACCGGAAAAATGAAAGATACGTTGGAATTGTGGGAGATGTTCAGACAGGGACGCTATGAAGTGTACATCTCTGATATCGTGCTGAATGAGATCAGCGGTTGCAGCCAGGAAAAGCTGGATATCCTCCTTGGTTATCTGAAACAGGTTCAGTACCATCTGGTCCATACGGATGAGGATACGGTGGAGCTGGCGGAGAAATTTATTGATTTTGGCATCCTGAAGAAAAAGAGCTTTGATGACTGCCAGCATATCGCGGCAGCGATCCTGGCCGGATGTGATATCATTACATCCTGGAACTTTAAACATATCGTAAATGTAAAGACAGTGCGGGGAGTCAAGACCATCACGACATTGGAAGGATACAAGGATCTGCTGATCTATCCGCCCTCTGTGCTGCTGGAAGGAGATGATGAGGATGATGACGAAACCGATAGTCAGTAAGGAGTTTAATCTGGAGGACATCCGGAAGATACGGGAATATAATTCCCTGCGCCATGTCCAGATGACTCCCAGGGAAATCATTGAAGATACCCGGAAGGGCGCTGCAGTGATACTGGAGAGGCTGCGGCAGGGTGAAAAGGCAAGTGTATGACAGGATTTTGGAAAGGGCGGGCAGAGCGGTGTTCTTGGTGTGTAATTTGAGTAAAGGGATAGAAGAAAAAGGGATCAAGGAAGGAATCTTATCGTCTATTCAAAACTTGATGGAAAGCATGGGTTGGAGCGCAGAGCAGGCGATGGCCGCGCTTAAAATTCCGGAATCTGAACAGATTCAGCGCCGGGACTACGATCATCTGATACCATTCAAAGCCCTCTGATTCCGGAAAAAGAAAATCACACTCTACATTACTCTACATTCATCTTATACAGCACATCATAAATCCAACGCGCCACATCGTTGTAGGTTGTTTTTCCATGATCAGAAGCTGTCGCCTCAATTCCAAACCACTTTAACGCAGTCAGGGCTTCATTGCTTACCAGGATTGCCACATCATTTTTCTTTTTTAGATTCACCAGATGGATGCCCTTTTCTCTCAGCTCCCTGCCGATTACACAGGCCTCCTGATACGTCGCATTTTCCTGAAAATCCTGGCTCAAAAGACCTTTCCAATAGGTTTCACGGGCATTGTGCAGGGAATGCCTGTGCCAGTACATGACGCTGTTTGCCCCGGATGCGATATGGCTGTATGCCTGCAGACGGAGCTGCCCCTTGTATGGAAGCCACCCCGGAAAGCCCTGTGCCGCTGTCTCAAGAATGAGATAATTGTCCTGCTTTAAAGAACGTGTCAGATCCCCGCCAAACGCGATCTCTATGCCTGTCAGTTCATCCTGTGAAGGATGGTAGATATCCGCCCCTGCGATGGTAAGACATTTTGCCGCATAGAAATGATCCACATCCGGCTGTACCCCGTAGGAATACCCCCGCCATTCAAAATCAAGATTGTGTGTGGTGAACTGGTCTTCCCGGCAGTACCGTAATGCTTCGTCTCGTTGTCAAGCTGAAACCCGATCACGCATTTTCTCTCTGCCGCATGCTCCATGAGCCTTCGGATCACGCGCTCCGCATAATACAGATATACCGGATGCGTGATATCCATGATCTGGCGCGGGCCGTAGATGCCGCGGCCAGTTTTTGTTACGGCAAGTACATCCGGGTGGGACTTCACCATCCATGTAGGAACCGCATAGGTCGGCGTCCCCACGATCACATGGATCCCCGCCTCCTCCATGGCATCCAATACTCTGTCCACATGGGAAAAATCAAATATTCCCTCTTGGGGTTCGCAGGTGCTCCACGTAGACTCCGCGATCCGCACCGTATTGATCCCCGCCTTTTTCATCATCCGGATATCTTCCTCTAACCGCTCGCAGGGCATATATTCATCATAATACGCCGCCCCGAATAAAATTTCTTTCACAGGCTGTGCCCTCCTTCCTTATCTTATGGCGATAGTGTAACACAGCCAGGACGAAAAATATATCGTGTATTTCGGAACTTGAGAGTAAAAAGTTCTCTGTAAAAAAAATAACCCTTCCGTATGGATTTGTGGTATCTTTAAGTTGCTACACTTAAGAAAGATACAAACCACCAGAAGAGTTATTCCATGTATGAGTTTACCATACTTTTCGGTGGTTTACCATACGATTATGCTAAATTTTATTGATAAAGTCCTATGCCATTTTGAATCTTGTTTTTCCCGGAAGGCTTCCTTCTGCTGGTTTATCATTATTACAGTA
>CATLCV010000370.1 GCA_949893755.1 uncultured Lachnospiraceae bacterium
TGGCATCTGAATGAAATCATCAATATTATAAAAACCGGTTTCCCCAGCATGATGCGCCAGGGCTTGAACAGCATTTCCACCATGATCTTAAATGGGTACGCCGGCATATACGGCGGGGACGCCGCCGTGGCCGCCATGTCGATCGTCAACCGGATCTGCTTTTTCATCTTCGCCGTCGGTCTCGGTCTGGGGCAGGGCTTCCAGCCGGTGTGCGCCTTTAACTTTGGGGCTAAAAAGTATGATCGGGTGAAGAAAAGTTTTTGGTTTACTGTCATGGCCGGCGAGATTTTTCTCGGTCTGCTCGCTATTATCGGAATGTTCTTTTCCTCCCATCTGATCGGCCTGTTCCGGAACGATCCGGCCGTGATCGAGATAGGAACCTTTGCGCTCCAGGTCGCATTTGTTTCCCTGTTTTTTATTCCACTGACCGTTTGCGGCAATATGATGTTCCAGAGTGTCGGTTCCAATGGACGCGCCACGTTTTTATCTGCCCTACGGAGCGGGCTCTGTTTTATACCTTTTATTATCATTTTGTCTGCGATTTGGGAATTGACGGGGGTGCAGATTTCTCAAACGGTTTCAGATATCGTGACATTTTTTATAACGGTGCCGTTTGTGTTTGCGTTTTTCAGGAGAATGCAGGGGGCAGAAGGGGAGGATGTACTATGAAACGTGAGTGCATAGAAATCTGGGCTGACAGTTTTCACGAAGGCGACTGGTGCTGCTCGTTGCTATCCCAGATTGCATCATCAAGTGGTTTTTCAGTTGAAAAAAACTATGTGCGCGGGCTCCAACCGCATTATATCTTCACGTCCGATCAGACCGAAATCGAATTGCTGGTATTTGGTTCCTATCGATCCTGAACGCCGTTACCTGCTAAAATCAAGGAACTTATCAACTGGGGCAAGCCCGATTTTATTGCCTATAGTGCAACACAGAAATCCATTCTTTTCGCCGTTGAAGAAACAGCTGCCACTCCTACTGGAAATCAGGCTATGCAACGGTGTGAGCGCCAGTATGGCAGTGCCAGGTTTCACATTCCTTATTGGTACCTTATAAGCGAGTTTGGCGTTCATAAGGATGGAGGCATTAGAAGAGATTCTATCTGGCCTTCGATAGCGGCATTAAAACTATCCATTCTTCAGAAAACGCCATGTATGGTATTACACTATTCCGATATTGATAACCCAGAAGATTATGGTAGCGGATCAGGCGTTCACATGCTATTTGTTTCACTTTTTGCAATTCTAAAAAACTTTGTAGATGGTAAACCCGTATTAAATGAACTTGCGCCTCTTCTCGAAGATCAGTACAAAGAAATGTTGGATTTTATCAATTCGCAATAGATGAAAATTATTGATTTTCTTCCTGGTCAAGAACTCGTAAATGATCCGGATACTCCCCGCATTCTTTCTGAAATTGCTACAGGGAATACCGCCAACAAGAAATACATTCAAGGTCTTCTTGTTTGGCCCCTTATTAAAGATGTCCCGGCCAATGTAAAATCCAAATGGAGGAAAAAGGATCTAATAAAATACGACCCCTTATGTGCTAAGTTTGAGCAAGATATAGATAATGGTTATGCATATTACCTGTCAGATAATGCTGGATCCGGCCGTCCACCTACAACCTGCCAGATCATGGAGTGGATCGACCAGCAAAGGACTCTTTTTGGCAGGGCAAATGGATTGAAACCACCGGCTGATTTTACGATGGATATTTCCGACTTTCCTCCTACTGAAAATACTGGTGATCGCAGACACATGACCACCGCAAAAAATATTGTATATTTATATGACAGTTGGAATCAGTTATATGAATCAATTGTCTCCGCCTATCCACGCCTGAAGGGGCATTTGAAGAAATTGCAACATGATATGCCTGTTTTTGTATATGTGCGCAACAGTCTAAAACCCGGACGTCTTTTTGGTGATCCATTTACCGGGCAATTATCGGCTTACTCCACTGCTTTTGGCAAGTTCGATCATCCGCGCAGAATGGTTGTCGCGTACTTTCCTCATCAAGTACACACCCAGGCCATATCTTCGCGTGGCACAGCAGTGAATAAAGGCATGACTCTGATGACAGAATTGACAGACTACATAATATTCAATTCAGGTGTAGCTGTAAAGCTCAGCACGCAGGAGGTAATGTAACATGTATGAATTCCGCTTAACAGAGGAAATCGCCCGCTGGGCGTTCGAGATAAG
Organism: uncultured Lachnospiraceae bacterium; assembly: GCA_949893755.1. Lineage (GTDB taxonomy): Bacteria > Bacillota > Clostridia > Lachnospirales > Lachnospiraceae > Schaedlerella. The sequence goes on from CATLCV010000370.1 coordinate 2,211, forward strand.
ATGCAGGGAAAACCCTGATTGGTATATCGCTTTTACAAACCCCACCGCCGGCCCCTGGAAAACGATAAAAGGTATAGACCAATCCGGAAAAGAAGGCCAGGTATACCGTTTTGAACTGGAGGAAACTCGTCCTGATATCGTTCTTGTGAATGATAAAATTAGGATAGTTATCATCATTGAAGCAAAAGATTCCATAGACAAATTAACATCCGGAAATCAGGCTGAAAAGTCCGTGGAAGTGGTTGACTCTCTTACAACAATTCTGAAAGGATGTAAAGCAAATCCTCACTGGGGCAGCAGGTCCTCATATCC
>CATLCV010000371.1 GCA_949893755.1 uncultured Lachnospiraceae bacterium
TCGGCAGAGAATGTGTGGCAGACGCCTGGCGCAATCGTATTGCCCATACCTCTGCCGTCGCCCTTACCCTTACGGTCTACGCCGCTGGAGGTGCAGGCAACGTCATATTTTGCCGCATCCGATAAAATTGTAAGCTTTTCTGATAAATCCATGTCCATAGGTATTGTATTCATAGTATGCCCAATCCTTTGCCCAATCATTAAGAACAAACGTTCTATATCGGTATCATACCATGGTTTCGGATGAATGGCAAGGGTTTTGTTGTGAAAAATGGTGAGTGTGGACATTTACTGTTACTGTTCACTCCGCAATGTCATTAAGTTAGTAACGAACTGCCTGAAATGGTTAGATTCTTTTTATGAGGTCTAACCATTTTTATGTTAAAAAAAGGGGCTTGACAAATTCCCTGGAATGTGCGGCCGCTCTCGCTACTGATTGAATTTAAGAGGCAGCGAAAGCGGCCCTTGGATTAGGACATACCAACATTCTTTATCCAAGGAGGTACATACCATATGCCGCACAACAAAGTCAAAAATACCTTTTTATCTGCCGTGAATTCCGTTATTGCAAATCCGAATCAGTTTGCTGTCAATCCGAAAAAGGATTTCACCAGACAGCGGAAGATCACACCCGACACTCTTATTTCATTTTTTGTCTCTAAAGGGTCTTCTTCTGCCAGAGTAGAGATGCTGGACTTTTGGGGGCTGGATCAGGAAATGCCTTCCCTTTCTGCCCTGAACCAGCAGCGCGCGAAACTCAAGCCCGAAGCTCTGGAAGCCGTCCTTGCACAATTCAACGATTCCGTCAGCAGGCAGGCGGGCTTCCCCTCCACGGACGACGGATACCGCTATCTGGCCGCCGACGGATCCACGACCACTTTTTTCAGCAGTCCGAAACTGGCTCCCCCGGAGTATTTCTGCTCGCCCGGCCATTCCGCCAACGGCGTCTACAGCATACATATAAACGCTTTTTTTGACCTTGATGCACACATCTATACGGATGCCATCCTCCAGCCCGTACATGAAAAAAACGAATTTGGTGCATTCTGCGATATCGTGGACCGGCACGGGACGCTCCCCGGCAGGAAGAACGTCTACATTGGCGACAGGGGCTACTGCTCCTACAACAACATGGCACATGTGGTGGAACAGCAACAGTATTTCCTCTTCCGCACAAAGGATATCCACTCCAAAGGCCTGGTCGGAAATTTCGAATTCCCGGAAACGGAATCTTTTGATATTGACGTGGCCGTCACCCTGACACGGAGCCATTCCGGGAAAATTTCCACCCTCCCGGGAACCTACAGACGTTTCATTGACCAGGCGTCTGCCTTTGATTTTATCGAATACGGCTCCCTTGACACATATACGCTCGCTTTTCGTATCGCCAGGTTCTCCATCAGCGGCGGCTCCTACGAATGCGTCGTGACGAACCTCCCAAGGGAAGAATTCCCTCCTGAAAGGCTCAGGGCACTCTACTACAGGAGATGGTCCGTTGAATCCTCGTTCCGCAAACTGAAATATACGATCGGCCTGAGCAACTACCATTCGTACAAGCCAGAGTATGTCAAACAGGAAATATGGGCAAACCTTATTGCGTATAACATAACGGAAATGCTGGTCAACTGCGCCGTTATCGAAAAGAAGGAAACAACATATGAGTACAAAGTGAATTTCACCATGGCTGCACATATTTGCAGGGTCTTTCTCCGTCTGGCCACGGAGAAAGACCAGTACAATGTGATGCTCCTGCTGCAAAAAGAACTGATCCCCGTACGGAATGAACGCCAATTTCCAAGACTGCAGACAGCCCATTTCCGTAAGCCACGATACTTTATCTACAGGGCAGCCTAAGCATCCATATCATTGTACCATATTTTAGGCGGATGGGAAATCTGCCTATTTGGCATGTCCCAAATGTGTCTGTGACCGCAACATTAGCCTATGTGGGAAGCCAGGCATCCTGCTTTTGTCATTTTTTCCATAGCATACCCTATGTTGCCGGTACTAACTTAATGACATTGGTTCACTCCGTTCACAGTAACATTCGCAAATCCATGTAAAATTCGCTTCGCGAATGGGATTTGCTCACACCTGAATCATTTTCTTACGGACTTTGCAGTAAATGCAAAGTCCTGTGTGAACAGTAACACCATATCGTTACTTATATACCTACCGAGAGGAGAAACAACCTTATGAAAAGAGAAATAGCCTTTATCACTGGCGCATCCCGCGGAATCGGGCGCGCCATTGCCTGGGAATTTGCACGCGCAGGCTATGCGCTTGCCATTAACTGCCGCCATTCCGCCGAAGAGCTATGCCAATTTGCCAAAGAACTGGACAAAACGTTCCCCACCCCCTGCCTCCCACTCATAGGAGATATAGGGGACATATGCTTTGTGGACCATGCTTTTACAGAGATTGAGCGGCGGCTCGGCCCTGTCA
>CATLCV010000372.1 GCA_949893755.1 uncultured Lachnospiraceae bacterium
GTGCATAGAACCCCGCCCGGCGCAAGCTTCACGCTTCCGTCCGGAAAATGTATTTCATCCGTAACTACGGCTGATACTACTACATATTTCATAAAAACCTCCATTTTTTACAGCCCTGATCCCTCGTTTTTCACGATCAGGCTGTCGCAGGTCATGGTCCCCTTGGAGATCAAAAATCCTCCTCCGCCGCACCCAAAGGTCTCGTCCTCTGCTTCCAGCACCCGCTTTCCGTTGATATCCAGATATAGCCTGCTGCCCTTTGCCGTCAATTTCATGCGGTATCCTGTTTCTTCCTCATAGGGATACTCCGTTTCTCCAAGAACCCTTCTTTCCCCGTCCTTTTCCAGAATGATCTGTGCTTTGCAAAACCCGCTGAGCAATGCGGCGTAAAATCTCCTGTGCCCGGTGCTGCGGACCACCAGCCCGCCCTCCTGATGCAGGCTGTAATATATGACAGATTCCACACTGTAATCCTTCCATTCCCTGCTTCCGATCGTCACCACACCGTTTGTCTCTGTGTGAGATACGCAGTAGGTCCGCTTAAAGTCAGCTGCAAACTGCGCCGCAGAGCTTGCAAAGCCTGCCAGCCACAGGGGATTGGTATTCCAGATGGAATTCATCAGCATTCCCCTCTGTGAAAAATCCGCCGGCGCGCCGGTCCAGTCTATTTCCTTCAATACGATCCTGCCGTCAAACCGTTTCCTGCTTTCAATCTGATATCCCAGCTTGCAGATGGACATCCCCTTTGTATCCGGCACTGTCCAGAAATAGGTTTCCGGCTGTCTGGAAAGCTCCCATCTGTCTCCATAGATCACCTGTATCTGGTTGTCTATATCATAGTAAAGAATATACGGCCTTAAATAGACCTGGCCGTCGGATTCCCTGTATGCAACCGTACAGACCACCTGGGAGGAATAAAGCGTCGGGGAGGCAACCGTTGAAAAATTGGCCGCCAGTTTGGAAAAATCGATAAATGTCTGGGTGGACACATTGGCTGTCACACCCTCCGCCACATGGCTGCATTCGATACAGAGCCCGTTTTCTCCGGAAATCTCATTCCGGTTAAAGATCCGGACATCCGCCGCTGCCCCGTGGTCAAACTCACATTTCAAGAATCCCTGCACTGCGCCCGGGTATTCGAAGGTATATCTGGCTTTCGATACAAAGACACTTTCCCCGCGCATTTTCGCGGCAGCCTCCACGATCTTCTTTGTCTCCAGGACTGCATCCGTCACCACGGAACCGCCGTCGGATGTCACCACATACATCAGATCCGCAACCGGTCCCCGGAAATCCGCGCCCGCATGGATCCCTTCGATCCCAAGGCGGATGCCGTTCAATGCTCCTACATTTCCCGCATTGCAGTCCGTATCCCATGCCGCCGAGGCCGCAATGCTGATGGACTTCTGAAAATCGTCGCCGCCCAGGATGAATGCCGCAATGACCATGGCGTGATTGGGAACCATATGGCAGCATCCGGGATAAACCTCATAGCCGTATTTCGGATCCAGATATGCCCGGACCTTCCGCCAGTCTGTCTCTCTGCTGCAGATATCCCGGACATCCCGGATGATATCCAGCAGCTCCCGGCTCTTCACATATCCTGCCGCGCGGTCCAGCAGCACGTTGATCCGCTTTTCCTCGAAAGCCATCGCTTCCAGCGCCGCCAGATGGCAGGCCGCCTCCACCGCGATCCCGTCGTGGCTGACACTGGCCGCATTCCGGACCAGTTCCACCGCCGTGTCCGGATCTCCCGGACATGCCATGGCGATGGCGTCAATAAAGATCTGCGCGCCGATCTGCTCTGCCAGGATCTTTCCATTGACAGCAGCAGAACCGCTCCTGGGCGCCTCAATCCCGTTTTTCAGATTCAGATACGCGGTATGTTCCGTAGAACGCCCCAGTCCGCCCCACCAGAGAATTGTTTTATTTTCGATGATATAATTCAGCCAGGTATCTCCAAATGCCTTCGCTGGCGTATTTTTTTGGAATCCGTGATCCGCAATGGCCCGGAAAAAAGCAAATGTGCCGGAAATATCATCATCCGCCACGATCAGGGGCACCCCCACCTTTTCATGGACATAATACCGGATCTCTCCAAAGGTATCCCGGATCTTTTCATAGCTCCACCCTTCCACGGGCCTCCCCAGATATACGCCGAGGATCTTTCCCAGCACCCCGGCATAAATATTGTTTTCGTATTTCTTTACGCTCATCGTTTTGCTTCAACCACCTTCATTTTTTATGCTCTTTCCACAACAAACCCATCTCCCAGGATCGCGCCGGAATCCACTACAAAACCGGCCTGTCCGCAGGCGTATTCCAAGTCC
>CATLCV010000373.1 GCA_949893755.1 uncultured Lachnospiraceae bacterium
CATTCTCTTCGTCTATCTTCAGCTCCAGTGTTTCCCCTTTGACCGTAAACGCCAGCTTGTGCGTCTCGTCGATCTGATAGCCAAAGGGTTCTTTTGCCAAGATGATCCTCTGTTCGTTTTTCTGTTTATAGATCTCTGCGCACCCTTCTGTCAGCACCGCGCCGTAATACTGCCTGTGCCCCTTCGCGCGGGCCGTAAGCCCGGCCAGGTCCTGCTGGGAAAATGTGATCACAGAGGATACGGTATAGTCATCCCAATCGCTGCTTCCTGTGGTCACCACGCCGTTCTCCCGTTCATGGCAGATGGAAAAGGTGACCGTATAATCCGGGTTAAAATGATCTGCCGAGGAAACAAAGGTTTTCAGCCAGGAGGTCGTGGTGGTCCACGGCGTCAGACTGGGCGTCATTTCCATGGAGCGCCCCATCTCATACCGCACCGGTGCATTGGACCAGTCCAGCGTGTTCAGGATGATACTGCCGTCCACCCGGAACATGCTAGTTAAGGTAATCCCCAGCCGGTATACCGCATGGCCCCTGGTATCCGGCACCGTCCACCGGATCACATTGTGTCCCTTTTTCAGCTTCACAGTATTCCCATACCGGATCGCCAGCTCGTCATTTTCATCGAAGTACTGGATAAAAAGCCGGAAATCCGGATTCACATCCTCTATCGCCGTCACCCGGGCCGTGATCTCCTGTCCGCTGTACAGGGTCGGGGAACAGAGCACGTCAAAATAGCTTGTCCCTTCCTTTCCTTTTGGCTTCAGGTCGATAAAGGTATCCACACAGCAGCTTGCGTGGACCCCTGCGCCCAGGCCTTCATAGGATATCTTGCAGCCAGGCTCCCCTGTAGTTTCGTAAGCATTCTCGATCCGGGTCAGCACCTGCTCTTCCTGGTTGCCGTCAAACGGGATCACGCCCTGTACGCTTCCCGGATATTCAAAGGCATACCGCTCCTTCGGGATCTCCACCTCTTCCCCATTCAACATGGCGGCTGCTTTTACGATCTTTCTCGTCTCAAGGACCGCATCGGAAACCGTCTCGCCTCCGTCGCTGCTGACCACATACAGGCGGTCCGCAACCGGCTTTCTCAGATCCGTCCCCGTGGAAAAGCCTTCCAGTCCCAGGCGGATCCCGTTCAGGCATCCCACATTTCCGGAATTGCAGTCCGTATCCCACCCTGCGGAGCATGCGATCATGCATGCCCTGTTGAAATCATCGCCGCCCAGGATCAGCGCCATCAAAAGGGTCAGGTGGTTGGTGACCATCGGGCAGTTTCCGGGATATTTGTCATATCCGTGCTCCCGGGCGATCCAGTCCCGCACCTCATGCCAGTCCTCTGCCGCCCTGCAGCGCCGCCTCAGCTCGCCCACAAGGCCTTCAAAAAACGGGTTGTCTATATACTCCAGGCCCTTGTCCAGAAGCGTGTCTATGTTCTTTTCTTCAAATGCCATGGCCTCCATCACGGCCAGATACACCGCCGCATCGACGGCCAGCCCGTCATGGCTGACACTGGCTGCTTTTCTTGCCATGTCCGCCGCCCGGTCCGGGTTGCCCGGATTGGCAAGGGCCCAGGTGTCAATAAAGATCTCCGATCCGATCTGCTCCGACATGCTCTTTCCGTTCAGCTTTTCACTTCCGCTCTCCGGAGCCTTGATCCCGTTTTTCAGGCGGAGATACGCGGTGTGCTCCGTACTCCTGCACAGCCCGCCCCACCACAGGATGGTCTCATTTTCCACAATATAGTTCAGCCAGGCATTTCCGATCTCCTCCGCCGTCAGCCCCGCGCTGTAGCCGTTGTCCTCCAGCGCCCGGAAGAACGCGAAGGTTCCTGAGATGTCATCGTCCGGCACGATCAGAGGCGCTCCGGTAAAATGTCCCTTATAGTAGTACACTTCCCCAAAATGCTCCCGGATCTTTTCAAAGCTCCAGCCCTCCACGGGCCTGCCCAGGTATACCCCGATGATCTTTCCGAGCACTCCGGCATATATTTTGTTCTGATAATCCTTGATACTCATGTTGTCCTCCATATTTTATGTTGACGTTTAGTAAAATCACACCTCACGATGCGAAATCCTTTCCAGAACCGTACGTGCGGCTTTCCCGCATACGGCTCTTCATAATAACATTCACAGTTACAAGCTACGCATAGAGATTTACATATCTCT
>CATLCV010000374.1 GCA_949893755.1 uncultured Lachnospiraceae bacterium
GTCTTTCATGAATGATTAAGGAACCCTGGTTAAAATGGGGGTAGCCGTCTGGGAAAGGAAAATGGATAAAGGATATGAAAACTCCCCGGTTCGCAGGTTAGCGGAACGGGGAGTTTTTAATGGGCTGTCTGGCAAAACGGATGGGTCGAGTAATTACATTTTATATGCTGGCTTCTGCCTGGAGCATGGCTTCAATCATGGCATGGATAACGGAAAGCTGTTTCTCACTGCATTGACTTAAAAGCAGATTGATCTGCTTTATGGAGTCGGACTCCGTATCAAAAATGATATTGTCCAGGGAAAGATTCAAAATTTTACATAAGGAACACATGATTTCAAAACTTGGGATAGTTCTTTTGTTTTCGATTTCTGCTATGTAGCTGGTGGATATATTGATCTGTTCAGCAAGTTTTTCCTGGGTCAGCTTTTTTGCTTTGCGGGCAGATTTTATTCGGTTGCCAAGTTTATGATCAGGAGCTTTCATGTTAGTTATCACCTTTTCTTTTAAGTTTAAACGGAAATCAACAGAAACAACATAAACTATAACCCTTTATAAATCAGGGGTAATAATAGATACAATTGAAAGATAACCGCATAGACATTGGAAGATATGGAAAAGAAGTAAAACAGAATATACAAAATTTTATGTAAGGGGGGCAGAAACGTACTGCCTCTTTTTTGTTCATAAAACCATACTATATACCCCAGTAAAGCTGTGGTTATCAAAAAATGGGTTCGCGGTCCGCCGCATTCTTCGGAAATCAAGCAAATCTGATATCCGGAGGAGAAGATGAAAGGAACCAATGAAGATTTTGTTAAGGGACGTTTTACCAAATATCTGGAGAAGGCAGTGGAGCGCTCCAGGAGGGATTATTTAAGAAAAGAGCAGGAGCATACCTGGAAGGAGGTGCCAAAGGAGACGGAAATTGTTGAATACCAGTTGGAGGAGACAGATATGGCGTGTGTGGCAGACTGGATGGAAGAAATAGAAAGAGTCTCTTGGGAACCGGAAGTGATCAGACAGCAGTTAAAGGAATGGCTGGATATGAGGCTTTGGAAAAGTATGGATATTTTGACGGATTTAGAGCTTCAAGTGGTGTTTGCCAAAGCGTTCCGACAGCTTACGTTTGTGGAGATTGGTAATATTATAGGGCAGAAACCGAAGAAGATTGCAGACTCGTATTCGTATGCCCGTAAAAAGATAAGGAAGGAGTGGAAAAAGAATGGAAACGGAAGTATTGCTGCGTCTGGCAAAATCGGGAAATGAGAAGGCGAAGGAGGAACTGTTCTTGCAGTATCGTCCGTTACTCATTAGCCGTTCCATGATAGAAGGGCGGTTTTGCGAGGACTTATTTCAGGAATTGTCCATAACATTTTTGCGTTGTATTGAAGGGTTTCATATAAAAGAGACGAAATTGGGACGGAAATGAAACCACATTGCATTTCCTGAAGAATTGACTTGCAATTTCAGATGTTTTATAATGGTATCATCAGATTTCTGAATCAACGGGTTCACGGAGAGCAGCTTTTTACAAGGCTGCTCTTTTTGTGTTTTCAGGCAGTTTAGGAGAAGCCGGGGATTTGGAATGAAAAAAAGAAAGGTGGTATGCCCATGAAGGAAGAGAGTAAAAGCCGTGTGGCGGAGGGAGTGCAGGATGGCGTTGTACGCTCCAGGAGCCGTCCGGCAGGGATTCTGACTGTGGACGCAGGAGGTGCTGCGGCAGAAATGAGAAACCAGGAGGACCTGGTGTGGCATGAGTTGATGAATGCCCAGAGGACAAGGAAGATTCTGTCCGGGCCTTTAAGCGGGATTGAAAGGCTGGAGGGCGGCTGGGTGGTGGCTGTGATCTACTACAAAGGCTGCCGGGTTCTGATTCCTATGGAGGAGATGATGATTAACCTGGAAGGGGACGGGCGGGAAAATTCCGATCCGGTGAACCGGCAGACCAGGCTTGCCAACAACATGCTGGGGGCGGAGCTTGATTTTATTGTCCGGGATTTGGATGAACGGTCCGGCAGCGTGGCGGCTTCCAGGAGGGAGGCCATGCTTCGGAAGAGGCAGCAGTTCTACATGCCTTCCCAGGACGGGCCGCCTATGATCACGCCGGGACGTGTGGTAGAGGCCAGGGTGATTGCCGTGGCTCCGAAGGCGGTCCGGCTGGAGGTG
>CATLCV010000375.1 GCA_949893755.1 uncultured Lachnospiraceae bacterium
ACTGTTGAAGAATAAGCTTTGTAAAGAGCCGGATGCGGGAAATCCGCACGTCCGGTTCTGTGAGGGGCATACCCCGTAAGGGGTATGTCTACTCGACCAGGGTGCAAACATAAGTTCTGTGCTGCCATTAAATTCAGATTGACAAATAAAAATTTATGTGTCATAATATCCATGAACCACTGAAAACGTGAATACGTCGTAGGTGGTGTTTTTATTTTTTTGGATAGATTACAAGCCCATATTTCTCACGGCTGGCTTTTTCATTAAATATCCCATGAACTGATAAAGTAGCCATAACACTTCCGACATATTCTTGTATTGCCCATCAGCTGGCAGTCTTTGAGGATGCGGCGAAAAAAGCGGATGAACTTTTACAGGAACATGAATATGTGGCTGTTACCGGCGATCATGGCAGCAGCCGCCTGGCGGCGCTGGCTTTTCATGATTCAAGTGTTGTGCCTGTTTCTGCTCCTGCAAAGGCTGCTGTGCGCTCTTTTGGGCGTTTCTGTGAATTGGGAGACAATGCTGACAGTTTTATGGCGCTGCCTGGAATGACGAAGGAGGTTAGAGGCGGCAAAACTTTTGTTGTAATGAATCGCTATCAGCATTTCCAGGTGGGCGGCAATGCGGCTGGCGGCAATACGGATAACCGTGATGTAGTGGGAGAAATCCATGGGGGCAATACGACCGAGGAACGCCTTGTCCCGGTGATTATCCTTAAGAGAAAACGGCCTTTGCCGCCAATCATCTGCAAACCAAAGAATAAATTTGTGACCAAAAAGAATGGTCATGTTGAGGCGATATTAGAATTTAACCGTTTGGTATCTTCTCTGGAAGTTTCGTTGAATACCAATGATGCCGTTTGTGTATCTGACACAGACGAGACATGGCGGGTGATACTCGATGGCGTGGCGGAGGAAGAATTGCCTCTGACTGTGATTGCCAATGGCAGTCTGCTTCCAGAAAAAGTGGTATTGAAGGTCAGGACCCAGGGAATCAGCAGGAATGCGGATCCGTTAGGTGGTATGGGATTATGAAACGGGAAAAGATAATGTGCTGTAAATGCGGGAAAACACTGAAAAAAGATGAGACCGCGCTTTGCAGGAAATTGCTTGATGTTGATACGGAAGATTTTTATTGTATCGATTGTCTGAGTGGGTATCTTGAGTGTACAAGGGAGGACCTTGAAGTTAAAATTCAGGAATTTAAAGAGCAGGGCTGTACGTTGTTTCTGTGATGGAGGGAGGAGCATAAAATGCTGGAAGATAAAGTGCGAGACGTGTTTGCGGACATGGTAGTGCTGAAGAATCCGGAAAGGACAGAGTTCTTTTCTAATCTGAGCCTGCCTTCCTACATGCGTGACTGGCTTGTTATGAAGTTTTCGGATGACAATGGAGATATTGACTATGACAGTGTTCTTAAGTATATCCGTCAATATATTCCCAGCCGCGAGGATTATGAGGAGTTTAAATTTGAGATGGTCAATGGTGAGACCGTGCGATTCCTTGCAAGAGTACGAGTCAGTGTGGATATTAAGACTGGCAAGACTATGTTTGAACTTCCTGATTTCGGAGGGGGCCGGGCAGGTGCGTCCGGTGAAGTTGCTAATGAAGTGGTTTCCCGCTGGAAGGACACATTGTTGAAGGAAAGCGAGAACTGGGGTATCGTTGAACTGATATGGGGAAAGGATTTCTCTACACGGTCGGCAAAGGGCGTGGTAAGATTGATTGAGTATAGTCCTTTCTGTCCATATACAGTGGATTTGGAATTTTATAAAGATGCCAGAAATTCGTTTTCTGTAGATGAGTGGATTGATGTTCTAATCGCTGCCGCGGATTATAATCCAGCCGGTTATGACAGCGAAGAACAGAAATTACATGTGCTCAGAAGATTACTGCCTTTTGCTGAGAAAAGGGTTAATCTTATGGAACTGGCTCCAAAGGGTACGGGAAAGAGCTATGTGTACCAGAAAATCAGTAAGAGAGGCTGGCTGATTTCCGGTGGAACGGTATCGAGAGCGTCGCTGATTTATGATAATGCTAAAAAAATTGGCGGCTTAATTACCAGATTCGATTTTGTTGGTTTTGATGAGATTCAGTCTATGACTTTTGTTCAGCCGAATCAGATCCG
>CATLCV010000376.1 GCA_949893755.1 uncultured Lachnospiraceae bacterium
CATCTTTATACGAAGGCTGAAGATCGTGCGCTACAGCGTGGCTTTTATCCTCAGCATGGCCCTTGGGCGCGGGCTGGGGGCGTTTATTTATTTGCTGAAACGCTGGTAGCCGCCGGCCGGGATGAAATTCAAAAAGGGCAGGTATCCGGTCGGTTACCTGCTCTTTGTATACCTGTAAATACATTTACATGATCCCCCAAAGCCAGTACAGGAAGCCCAGGACCCAGGTGGTAAAGATCCCGTACAGTATGACGGGGCCCGCGATGGTAAAGATCTTACATCCGATCCCGAATACCTGCCCTTCCTTTTTGTATTCGATGGCCGGGGCGGCAACGGAATTGGCGAATCCGGTAATGGGCACCAGCGCGCCGGCTCCTCCCCATTTCGCGATCTTCGGGTAGACATTCATTCCGGTCAGGATGATGCTGAGAAGGATCAGCAGCAGGGAAGTCCATCCGCTGCAGGCATCCTTGGAGAGATCCCGGACCTTGCAGTAATTGTAGATGAGCTGTCCTGCGGTGCAGATGATCCCTCCGGTGACAAATGCCTTTCCCATATTCAGCCAGATATTATGGACCGGAGTCTTTTGCTTTACATAAGCTTCGTATTTCTTTTCCTGCTTCATTTTTTGTGTTTTATCCATATTCTTACCTCACAGATCATATGATTTTGCCTGTCAAAAGGGTTTCCGACTGAATGAGCGGGTCGAAGGCTCCCTGAGCATCCAACCGTACAGTTGGAAAGTGTCCCTCTCTCTTGCCGGCTGATTTATAGTATCTGGAAAATATAAGATCTTATTCAGAACCGTGAATAAAATCCCTCCGATCATCTTATACTATTTTTCAAAAATGAATCCGGTGAAAAGATTCGGGCAGTGCTGTGAGGCGGCAGGCATGTATGCAGAGATGAAAACAGCCGGATCGGAAATGGGGAATTGGTTTGGGACAGGAATTGAAAACGAAAATGAATCAGATCAAAGGAGCGCAGAGCATCAGCTTTGAAGTTTCTCCTTATATCATCAGCAGCGGTTCGGTTGTGGGAAGCAAGGAGTCGGAAGGACCTCTGGGAAAGCTATTTGATGTGACGAATCAGGACGACCTGTTCGGAGCAAAAACCTGGGAAGAGGCAGAAAGCAATATGCAGAAGGAGGCCTGTGTGCTTGCACTTGGAAAGGCGCATGTAAAGCCGGAGTCCGTCCGGTTTTTATTCGGCGGGGATCTGCTCCGGCAGGGGATCGCCACATCCATGGGGGTCGAGTCTCTGCAGATTCCGCTGTTCGGGCTCTACGGTGCCTGCTCCACCTCCGGGGAAGCGCTGGCACTGAGCGCCATGAGCGTGGCCGCAGGCTATGGGGACTGTATGCTTGCGGTGACCTCCAGCCATTTCGGAAGTGCGGAGAAGGAATTTCGTTTCCCTCTTGGGTACGCGAACCAGCGCCCGCTGTCGGCACATTGGACGGTGACAGGGAGCGGCGCGTTCCTGGTGGGGACGGAGAAGAGCCATGTGCGGATCTCCGGTGTGACCGTGGGGAAGATCGTGGATTACGGCCTGAAGGATTCTCAGAATATGGGCGCCTGTATGGCTCCGGCCGCCATGGATACGATCGTACAAAACCTGCAGGATTTCGGAAGGACTGTGGAGGACTATGACAGGATCGTCACAGGGGATCTGGGATATGTAGGGCAGGATATCCTGTTCGATCTGGTACAGGACAAGGGGTATGATATCCGGGTCAAGCATATGGACTGCGGGATGGTGATCTTTGACCAGAAGACCCAGGACACCCATGCGGGAGGAAGCGGCTGCGGCTGTGCGGCTGTGACACTGGCCTCCTATATTCTGCCGAAGCTGCGCAAAGGGGAGTGGAAGCGGGTGCTTTTTGTACCCACGGGAGCGCTGCTGTCAACAGTCAGCTTTAATGAAGGGGCCAGTGTTCCGGGGATCGCTCATGGGATCGTACTGGAGCATGTGAACTGATCCGAACATTGTTCCACAGGGGAAAAAATGTGAAGAAGTAACGATTTAGCACAGGATAGCGCATTGCCTGCGCTGTCCTGCGAAAACATAGAAGC
>CATLCV010000377.1 GCA_949893755.1 uncultured Lachnospiraceae bacterium
TGGATCATTCGTATCCTTATATAGCGTCTTTGACCAGAGAACCGTTTCTTTTTTATGAGATGCGCTCCACAGCAAAGCTGATGTGCGAGGGCTTTTCCGATGATGCGATTGTAATAGAAATTGTGGAGCAGAATTTGTTCCAGTACCCAACGGAAAAATCCATCACACGCATGGCGAAAGCCTGTATCAAACGGCTTCATGCTCTGGAAGATGATTCGTTGATTTCTGCCATCGCATCGCAGCCGACAGATATAGCAAAACAGATTTGCCTGTATGCGATGATGAAGCAGAGCCGACTCATCTGGGAATTTATGCTGACAGTTATTGGCGAAAAGTACCGGTTAAGGGACACGTCCTTTGGCAAGATAGATTTGAACACATTTTTTATGCGCTTGCAGGAGCAGAATGACACCGTAGCTTCCTGGAGTGACAGCACGATAACAAAGTTAAAACAGATTATTGCCAGAGTTCTTGTTGAAACAGAATATCTCGACAACCTCAAGGCAGATCATTTGAATCCCGTATGGCTGCATCCAGTTTTGGAGAATGCCATCAGAAGCAATGGCGATACGGCGGTACTGTCAGCGTTTAATTGCTTTTCATACGCCTAAGCGCGCAAAGAAATGCTCCGGTAGAGTATTTGGTGTAGGAGGTAGCCAATGAGTGGCAGGGTGAATTTCGGGGTAGTCGAAAGACAAGGGGAGAGAAGGTGCCCTGGGGCAGAGGTCAGCCCAGGCCGTATAAAAGAACGCCTAGACAAAGTCCGGGCATTGATTCAGGAACCGGAATTCCTGGAAGGAAAGGGACTCAGCAATGAGGTCAATATCAGAATCTTCTGTTATGAACCGGAGAATGAAATGGTTGTCCGTCATTTTGTAAATCAGCTGGAAACAGATCAGTCTTTAGAGTGCCATTTGAAGATCTGTAATTTATATAGAACATTTCTCTCTATCTGCGATGATATGGACATCACGGATGCGATTCCCGATATGGAAGAAGCTGACGGAAGTGATTATCTTTTAGAGCAGCTCAACGCAGCAATCGGTAATGGAGAGTTCATTGATAAAATCCAGTATGAGCCGCATGAACCGGGCGACGTACTGATGCTGACAGGTGTAGGCGAGGTATTTCCTTTTATGCGAATCCATACATTACTGGAGGCCTTGCAGCCGTACTTTTCGGATGTTCCGATTTTGGTGATGTATCCGGGTGAGTTTGATGGCCGTCATGTAAAATTGTTCAATCGTCTGCCACCAAATGATTATTACCGGGCATTCAATGTCATAGATTAAGGGGGATAAAGCCATGATGATTCGAGATATGTTTGTGGATGACATCAACCGTAAAATCAATGGTGTTATTAAAGTAGATCAGGCTGCTGACGATGTAATCGAACAGGAGTTAAATGAATATGTCATTACCAGAGAATTGAAGAAACACTTCATTACATTCTTCAATTATTACAGTGATGCTTTTGACCAGCCGACCGCCGATATGGGTATTTGGATTTCCGGTTTCTTTGGAAGTGGTAAATCTCACTTTCTGAAAATGCTGTCTTATCTTCTGGATAATAAAGAAGTAAAAGGTATCCGCAGTGTAGAATATTTCCGTAAAAAGTTCGAGGACGACCCGGCAACTTTTATGCTGATTGACCGTGCCGCCAAGGGACCGACCGAGACAATCCTGTTCAATATTGATATTGAGGGATTCAGCAATAAAGACAAGACGGCTGTTCTTCGTGTTTTTGCGAAAATGTTCTATAATCATCTGGGATATTACGGCGAAAATCTGAAAGTTGCTATGATGGAGCGTTATATTGACCAGCAGGGTAAGACTGAAGAGTTTTGCAGAGTTTTTGAAAAAAGGAGAGGTAAGTCCTGGCTGGAAATGCGACGTGCCTTTGCTTTCAATGGAAAGTTCATTATCCCGACACTGATGGAAGTTCTGGATATGAGTGAGGACGATGCGCGAGGCTGGTTCAATGATAAAACAGCAACAGAAATTTCTATCGCACAGCTTGTGGAAGATATGAAAGC
>CATLCV010000378.1 GCA_949893755.1 uncultured Lachnospiraceae bacterium
GGAGGCAGGAATGACGCAGGAAGCGCTGGCAGAACGTGTGGGGATCAGCTGGAATTACCTTGGGGCGATTGAACGGGAAGTGAAAACACCAAAACTGGAAACACTTGTACGAATCATTAATGTCCTGGAGGTATCGGCGGATGATGTGATGCTGGACGTGTTGCGTGTTGGGCGGAAGGCGCGGTGCACAAAGTTAGAGGAAAAGCTTCAGAGTCTTCCAAAAGAGAAACAGGATAAGATCCTGCGGATTCTGGATTTTTTAATAGAGGAAGAAAGAGAATAGCCTGTGTTTTGCAGGTTATTTTTATCTGAAGACAGTAGATACGCATTATAATACTGGAAATATATGGTAATATGGCAATATATGATGAAAATGCTGTTTGTGTTTGCTATACTGATTCTGATAGCGTTGGAACTATATCTATTAGAATTATGGAGGGAGTATGAGCAGAAACAAGGCAGTATTTGGGATCGGCATCCTGTGTTTTACTGCAGGGATGTATTTTGGAGGAATTTTAGCTGAGGTTAAGAGACCGGAGTTCCCAGCTGAAGAACAGGAAACGAGGAGAGCATGGGAAAGGTAGGAACAGCCTCCGGCAGACAGTACGCTGGAAAATCCGGAGGAATGTTATCTGTGCGGAAACCATAACCGGAGCCTGATGAGCATGTTCCGGGGAAAGGATGATCTGGGAGTGATCTGTGTCAATGACTGGTATGTGATGGATATGCAGATCCGGAATCTGGACGGGATGAGCGGAGGCGGTTCCGGCTGGACAGTTGGTGCCGAAGGAGTCTGCAGCTTCCAGACAGACCGGAATCCGGAACGGGGAATCTCAGAAGTTACAGTGGAATATGGCGCGGATGGTATCTTTGATGTAAAGAAGGTGCAGGAGCATTTATGCCAGACCTGTCTGGATAAACTGCTGAAGGTCATGGATAGTTATGGAGAGGAAGGGGAGGAATCCGGAGCAAGGGACGTATGCCTGGTGGATTTTCAAACGTTAGAGCTTTACTCTCTGCAGGAACATTACATCTCCCATTACATACGGGATTATTATGTCCAAATTGATAGACGGGACGGAGACGAACTGGAAGTCATCGGAATCTATGCGCCGGTACTGGAGAATGGGGAACGGGTGGAGGAATGATTGCACAGGGAGAGAAAGAAGGGTATAATGAAAAAAGTATTGGCTGGAAAGGATAAATGCAGTGGAAAGTAAAAACAATAAGAGAATCTGCCCAAATTGCGGAAGAAAGATGAAACAGCAGTTTATTGGTCTGAAGCATTGCAAATGCGGTATGAGCTGGAAAAAGGACATTGGTTATTTTGAACGAACAGAAGATATGGTTTTTGCATTGGAAAGAAGAAATTTGGGAAAAAAGTGGAAACAGGTGCCAGTAATCAAGTATGAATAAAGAAGGAAATCATTAGAAAGGATTGGCATGAAAACATGAGATGGAAGAAAAGGGTTATTATTCCGGTAATAAGTTTCCTCTTTATAGTAATTGTTTGTATCTGGTATGTAAACGACTACTATCATACAGATGAAAACGTACAGGAATATTTGCAGACAAAAGATTCTGTATCGGTAACGGAGATGCCGGAGGGGTTGTATCTGGATGGACCGGGAAATGAGACGGCATTGATTTTCTATCCGGGTGCAAAGGTAGAATATACTGCATATCTTCCTCTATTGAGTGAGTTGGCAGATCAGGGAATTGACTGTTTTCTTGTCAAGATGCCGTGTAATCTTGCCATTTTCGGGCAAAATAAGGCGAAAAAGATTATGGATTCTTATGAATATGATCACTGGTATCTCTCCGGGCATTCTCTGGGCGGGGCAATGGCGGCATCCTATGCTTCCGGGCATCTGGAGAGTCTTAATGGTCTGGTGCTTCTGGCAGCATATCCAACGAAAAGCCTGAAGTCGGATTACTTTTCTGTCCTGTCCCTCTAT
>CATLCV010000379.1 GCA_949893755.1 uncultured Lachnospiraceae bacterium
CCCGCTCGTCAATGCAGCCTTCCTTCATGATCGGCTGGCATGGACCGTTCTGATTCAGCTCATATGTAGCCTTGGCATCCAGCCAGGACACAGCGCCGCACAGGCCCAGACGCTCCGGTGTGACCACGCAGCAGTGGGCCGGGGCGAAGGACTGGCAGAGGATACAGGTATAGAAGCGGTCCACCGCCTCGTCCGTCATGGAGCTCAGACGGTCGTCACGCTGTCTGTAACGCGGCATTGCTTCATTTTCCAGGATTTCCTGCACCTTTGCTTTGTCAGTGACCAGAGTGATCTGGCACTTATCCACAACGGCGTCAAACTCATCGATGATCATATTGTAAAGGACTTCTGCAAAATGGTTCAGGCGCAGGCCCTTGTCATAGGCATCGTTGGAAATGCGGATCCGGATCTGGTTTCTCTGGCCGGTGTGCATCACGCCTTCCATGTAGTTGAACCATGCATGGATCTTACGCTCAATGACGGATTCAAAGTCGGGCTGCATCTTCTTCCCCGCCACTTCCACATAGGTAGCCAGGGCGAACTGCTGCTCTCCGGAGTCGATGTCATCGCCGACGATGGTGATCTTATGATCCTCCACCTCAGACATATCCCGCATGGAAACCAGTTCACAGGTCGGATTCTTGACGGACCAGAACTCGCACTTCATGTCGTTCTTGCGGATGATCTCCCCCTCAAATGCGGATGCAAACGCTACAGGGATCGGCAGTTCCTTGACCTTGATCTTGATATTTCGCAGCTCCAGAGATTTCTTAACCGTATCCGCATGGTCGCACACAGACTCCAGTGCGCCGGGAACCTGGTTTTCTCCCAGATCTATATCTGCGATCACAGGGAAGCCAAGTGCAATGGCGCCGGCGCCGGCGGATACGACCACCTGGTCGAGCGGGCCAAAGGTGTTGACAAATGCGGGAACACGGTTCTTGGTGTAGTCCAGCAGACCGGGCAGGTCGCCGCCTTTCAGGCTGCCGAAGATCAGCGCCGCACGGACAGCAATAGTGACAACGTGAATCACGCTCGTCACGTCATGGCCCAAAGGTACTACACGAAAGTCCAACCCCATCTTTACGCCGCCTTCCGCACACTGCTCGATCACATCGCCCACCAGACACGTCAAAATGCCCTTGGACTGGTAATCCTTGACAATGCCTGCAACGGTGCCGGCATCCTCTGCCTTGCCCAGCACGACAGCGACACCGGGAATATCACCGGTGACCAGCGGAACGCCCAGAGAGCGGATGATGGGATCGGGAACAAATCCGATACCGGATTCATCGGCATAGGGATCCGCCCCATCCACATATTTCAGGCCCTCAATGATCTCTGCGCCGACCGCTGTGGCAAGGCCCGCGTTCAGCGCCTGTCCCAGATCCTCCTGGTTTGTGATCAGGCTTTTCAGGACATCGACGCAGGCAGGCAGATCACCCAGAGTCCTGACTTTAACGCCGGTAGCAGCGTAAATGGTCGGGAAAAAATATGCCGTATCAGGGAAAGCGATCTCTTTGTCAGCGCCGTATTTGGCAATGGCATCATTTACCGCGCCCTCAGTCAGGCCGGCAACTGCATTGGATCCGCCGTAGATAAGATCAGTTAAAGCACTCATTACAAATCCTCCTATTAAATTTTTTGAAATCATTTATTTGTCAGGAACTATATGGAACTATCCTGCGCAATCTGTTAAGTAATTTTTCTGCAGTTCCTTAAAACTCCAGGTAGGAGTCGGAGTACAGCTCGTTATTCTTGAAAATGTCGCAGGACTTGATCGTCTCCATCAGGCGGCGGTCATTCGGGTTGACAATGGCAGAGGTCAGGCCCTGCATCATTGCCATGGCAACCAGGGCAGAGTCCATAACAGGACGAACGGCCTTCGGTGCGCCATTGGAATTGTTGGAAAGGCCGCCGGTAGTGTTCAGGC
>CATLCV010000380.1 GCA_949893755.1 uncultured Lachnospiraceae bacterium
GTTTTTTCCACAGTTTTTTCTCCATGTATTCGGCAAGGCTGTACCCGGTTGCGTTGGTAATCACCTCGCAATGTCATTAAGTTAGCACCAACAACATAAGGCTTACTGCGGGAAAGATGGCAAAAACAGGATGCCCAGCTTCCCCATAGGCTAATGTTGGCGGCCGCAGACACATTTGGGGCATGCCAAATAGACAGATTTCCCATCTGCCTAAAAAATGGTATAATGATATAGATGCTTAGGCTGCCCTATAGATAAAGTATCGCGGCTTACGGAAATGAGCTGTCTGAAGTCTTGGGTAATGGCGTTCATTCCGTATTGGGATCAGTTCTTTCTGCAGCAAGAGCATCACGTTGTATCGGTCTTTCTCCGTGGCCAGACGGAGAAAGACCCTGCAAATATGTGCAGCCATGGTGAAATTCACTTTGTACTCATGTTTTGTTTCCTTCTTTTCAGTGACGGCATAATTGACCAGTATTTCCGTTATGTTATATGCAATAAGGTTGGCCCATATTTCCTGTTTGATATACTCTGGCTTGTAAGAATGGTAGTTGCTCAGGCCGATCGTATATTTCAGTTTGCGGAACGAGGATTCAATGGACCATCTCCTGTAGTAGAGGACCTTGAGCCTTTCGGGAGGAAATTCTTCCCTTGGGAGATTCGTCACGATGCATTCGTAGGAATCATCGCCGATTGGGAACCTGGCGATACGGAAAGCAAGCGTATATGTGCCAGGGGAGCCATATTCAATAAAATCGAAGGCGGATGCCTGGTCGATGAAGCGTCTGTAGGTTCCCGGGGGGATGGGGATTTTCCTGGAATGACTTCGCGTCAGGGTGACAGCCACGTCAATATCAAAGGATTCCGTTTCCGGGAATTCAAAATTTCCGACCAGGCCTTTGGAATGGATATCCTTTGTGCGGAAGAGAAAATACTGTCCCTGTTCCACCACATGGGCCATGTTGTTGTAGGAGCAGTAACCCCTGTCGCCAATGTAGACATTCTTCCTGCCGGGGAGCGTCCCGTGCCGGTCCACGATGTCGCAGAATGCGCCAAATTCGTTTTTTTCATGTACGGGCTGGAGGATGGCGTCCGTATAGATGTGTGCATCGAGGTCAAAAAAGGCATTGATATGTATGCTGTAGACACCGCTGGCGGAGTGGCCGGGGGAGCAGAAATACTCCGGGGAAGCCAGTTCTGGACTGCTGAAAAAAGTGGTAGTGGAGCCGTCGGCGGCCAGGTAGCGGTATCCGTCGTCTGTGGAGGGGAAGCCTGTTTCCCTGCTGACGGAATCGTTGAAGCCCGCAAGGACGGCTTCCAGAGCTTCGGGCTTAAGTTTCGCGCGCTGCTGGTTCAGCGCGGGAAGGGATGGCATTTCCTGGTCCAGCCCCCAGAAGTCCAGCATCTCCACCCTGGCAGAAGAAGAGCCTTTAGAGACAAGAAACGAAATAAGGGTGTCCGGTGTGATTTTCCGATGTCTGCTGAAATCCTTTTCCGGATTGACAGCAAACTGCTCCGGATCTGCGATAACGCAATTCACGGCAGATAAAAAGGCATCTTTGATTTTGTTGTGCGGCATATGGTATGTACCTCCTTGGATAAAGAATATTGATATGTCCTAATCCAAGGGCCGCTCTCGCTACCTCTTAAATACAATCAGCAGCGAGAGCGGCCGCACATTCCAGGGGATTTGTCAACCCCCCTTTTTAAAAAACATAAAAAATAGTTAGACCTCAAAAAAGAATCTAACCATTTCAGATAGTTCGCTATTAACTTAATGACATTGCCGGATGAAGTATACCGCAGGTACGCTTTTACTCCGGCAAAAGTCGAAGTGGAGGAGCATCATGTAAAAGTGTATGCCGGAAAAGAGACAGATGAGATCGTCAGGGCGCCGCATCCGGAAAGCCTGTT
>CATLCV010000381.1 GCA_949893755.1 uncultured Lachnospiraceae bacterium
TGTCAATGAGAAATGTGTCTTCATAAGTGGTTGTTTCAAAATTTTCCCCGTCTAAAATTGCAATTCCAATCTCTGCCGCCTCTTTTCCGATCCGGATCGGCGACTGTGCGCCCGTTGCTGTCATCGGGCTGTCTGCTTTCGCGATCTCCTGCTTTACCTCCGGCGAGCCGTCCACACCATAGATCCGGATGCCGTCCCGGCCGGATTCTCTGACCGCCTCCAGCGCCCCCAGCGCAACACGGTCATTTCCGCACATCACCGCGTCAATCTTCGGATATTTCTCCAGGAAGCCTTCCATCACTTCTTTTGCTTTTTCCTTTTCTCCGTTCACATCTGCCCGGTCCAGGACTTCGAAACCGGCATTTGCGATGGCCTGTTCGAAGCCGGTGATCCGTTCATTGATGGAATTCATGGACGGACATTCCAGAAGCAAAAGCTTCCCGCCGTCCGGACAGCGCTTTTTCAGATCTTCCCCGCAGACATATCCGGCATTTCGGTTGTCCGATCCCACATAAGCCTTCGTCAGGCTCTCTTCCTTCACCTGCGTGTCGATATTGACCACCGGGATTCCCGCCTCCTGCAGGGCTTCCAGCGCCGGTGTGACCAGCTCCCAGTCCACCGGACACAGAAATACCGCATCCACCTCCATCTCGATCAGTTCGAAAAGCTGGTCATTCTGCACCCGGGCATCCGATCCCGGATTTTTGGAGATCAGCTGGTATTCACTTTCTCCTAATGTATTTTCAAGGGAACGCCGCAGCGTATCAAAGTAAGGATTATCCATGTCAATGCAGCTGTATCCGAATACGTATCCCGTATCCTCCTCTTCCTCCTCTGGATCTTCCTCCACCACTGCGTTGTCCTCCGGCGTCCCTACACTTTTCTTACATCCGGCCAGCATGGAGCAGACCAGAAGCAGTGAAAAAAACACTCGGAATACTTTTTGTTTCATAGCATACCTCATTCAACCGATTTTGAATACATACAATTTCCGCATTTTATACCTTATAGCCTATTACACTATCTTTATTCTAACGTGTTTTGCAGGTTTGTCAATAGAAGCCTGATGGATTTGTTCCTCCCTGCGTCTCTTTCTGTTTCGGATGCAGTTCTTCCACAAAGCGGGAGGGCTTCGCTTCTTTTCCGTTTTTCACGGTCACATAGCTGATCTTGAGCACCTCCTTGGCCCGGGTCATGGCTACATAGAACAGCCTCCGCTCTTCCTCCGTCCCCTGCTCCTGCACGGCCCGCTTGTAAGGGATCCTTCCCTCATTGGCCTGGATGATGAATACGGTATCAAATTCCAGTCCCTTCGACGCGTGCATGGTCATCAGGCGGACCCCCGTCCCGGCCTCCTGCTTCTTTTGCTTCTGCTTTGCCAGAGCCTCTGTATATTCCGCCATATGGGCGAACCATTCTTCTGCCGTCCCAAAAGGCCTGGCGGACTCCTCCAGCTCTCCCAGCAGTTCCAGATATTCTGCCGGCTGCTGCCCCTTTGTCTCTGCGTATTCGCGGAGATACTCCTCATAACCGACCTTTTTTCTGATGTACTGGATCGCGGCATAAGGCGCCATCTTCTCCATCATTTTCAGATCCCACTCAAACTGGTCGATCCGGTCCTGCATCCAGTCCTTGTCGCAATAGAACTTCCGCAGCTCTTCAAAAGGCACGATCCGGCTTCCGCACACGGAGGCCCGGCTCAGATAGCGGACCGGCCGGTTCATGACCTGCAGAAGATCCGCCCGGTCCCGGCCGCCTCCCGCCAAACGCAGATAAGCCCGGATGTCTTTGGCGATAAAATGCTGGTAAAGGTCCGGCATGGACTCCCGCATCTAAAAGGGGATTCTGTGCTTCACAAGCTGCCCGGCCAGCGCCCGCGCGTCCGTATGCACCCGGAAGAGCACAG
>CATLCV010000382.1 GCA_949893755.1 uncultured Lachnospiraceae bacterium
AGTTTATCATTGGACGTACAAGACCGATGAGATTACCGCAGAAGATATCGCAGAGGCTGACATTGATCCAGAGCTCAAGTACATATGATAATATTTGCACAAATATTTCAAGGACAGACTACTAGTACATCATTGCACTAATTTGCGAGTGCTATTTACTCGTGAATTAATGCAATGATGTACTAACATGGGAATACACAGTAACGTGGAACATTCAGCTGTTTTTAAAATTTGCCAGCCGCCTTTTAAGTTCCGCGATCTCGGCATCTTTCTCCTCCAACTTGGCATCCTTCTCCTCAATAACAGCCGCTTTGATTTCCAGTTCCTTTTCAAGCTCTTCTATCATATATGTTACGGTATTCTGATCCAGTATCTTCAATGCCTCCGAAAACATCCCCAACACCTCCTCCGGTTTTTGGCGGAGCATAGCTATCTCCTCATAGATCTCCCGAATCCACGGGTATTCCGGATATTCCTCGATCAGCTTCTTTGCGTCATCCGGATCTTCCGTCGTAAGCAGGGACAGCCACGCAGTCTGTTCGCTTCTGCTTTTAGGATACGGAATTTTCCGAAAAACGTCAAGTGCTATCAGAAAATATTCCTGCAATAATTTCATGTTCAGCCCTGTATCAAACACTGTCAGGCCATAATGCACCCAGGCATCCGGGATCTTATGAAATTCCCTGGTGCTTTTTTCGAAAATGACAATGACATACACGCTCTTAATATCCCGATACTTAAAGGAGCTGCCCCTCTCCCCCTTGACCCGCACATACTGACGCATGACCAGATCCGATGAATAACAGGAAATGCGTTCCCCAGGGAAGGCATACCCCTGCTTCTGGATCTCCACGTTTATAAGCGATCCGTCCTCCAACTCCCCCAAAAGATCCATGATCAGAAGACTCCCTCCGTCCAGCACACTGTCATCCGTCGGAAGGATGCGGACTACCTTGATTTTTACTCCCAGAATGCTGGACACAAATTTGGAGAGACGGTCCTGATGGATATCCGGGTGAAAGATTTTCTTGAAAAACGGATCATAGGTTAACGGCAGGGACTTCTTCCCCTGGCAGAAGTCCACAAAACGTTTCCTCCACTCCTCATTCAGCCCTTGATAACTGCCATAAAGCACTGGAGAGCGCTGTAACATCCCCACCACTTCATCCTCTGACCCCGGCGCAACATCCCAGGTCTGACCATCCACTTGCCCCGCTGATATTAATTTTCCATTTGCCATAAAACGATTACCTCCATTTGTAAAAGAAATTTGAATCCGGAATATGTGGCGAGAATTCACCAGAAACCTAGATCAAAAAAGTTAAGTAAACGACTGATATATAAATCCACAGCCAGAACGCTGTGGGGTTAGTGTACCATATGAAAGCCGTAATTTCAATATATAAATTGACAGACTGCTTTGTGGAACCATTACTGTTCACCGGCGTCCAGCCAACTGTACACCAAACCGCCATTTAAAATCGCCTGCGGCAACAGGCGGCCTGGTTCGCTGCCATCACGCGCCGTGCCAGACAGCACTGTGCCTAGTAGTCTGTCCTTAAAATACTTGTGTATATAATTGACGTATAGTATAATGGTTGTATCAATAATTATTCAGGAGTACACAACCATGGGCAGAAATAAAAAATACGGCAATATAACATTAACGG
>CATLCV010000383.1 GCA_949893755.1 uncultured Lachnospiraceae bacterium
ATCTTCTCACAGATAACAAACGCAATGGGCATTCCCAAAAGATACTCAAAAGCCAGTATGGCGAATTCCAGGTGGAGTGACCTGTCCCCGCCAGCATAGACACCTAAAACGAAAGGATTCTATCCGATTCTTGGTTTCACTCGTTTTTTCTAACTTTTTCATTTACACGGGTTGTCGGAAGGAACTTGCTCCCAACTGCCGCATCTGCGTAAAGATTTATTCAAAAGCAGCTAGGCCGCTTTCAAATCTGTCTGGTGTATCCGGTAATACTCTTCCGGCGTCAGATAACCGTTTGCTTCATGGATCCGTTTTCGGTTATAAAATATCCATATGTACTCAAATACCGCGCTCCTGGCTTCCTCCCGGGTGCGGAAATGCTGTCCGTTTAACCATTCCTGTTTTAACTTCCCCCAGAAGCTCTCCATCGGCGCATTGTCCCAGCAGTCCCCTTTCCGGCTCATGCTGCTGATGAATCCATGCTCCTTTGCCAGTTCCTGATAATCCAGTGAGCAGTACTGGCTTCCCCTGTCGGAGTGCAGGATACAGCCCTTTGTAATCTTTGTATGGTGGATGGCATCCTTCAGTGCGGATATCACCAGTTCTTTTGTCATACGTCCCCCCATTGCCGTGCCGACTATCTTATCCCCGCAAAGGTCCATGACCCCGGCAAGATAAAGCCAGCCTTCATCCGTTGGAATATAGGTAATGTCACTTACCATTTTCTGGCCGGGCCTGTCGGCAGTAAAATCCCTGTTCAGGATATTTTCCGCCACCGGAAGGTTATGCTTTGAATTGGTTGTTGCTTTATACTTTTTATGGCTTTTTGACCGTATGCCGTTTTCACGCATGATGCGCTCGACCCGCTTATGATTGACCGGCTTTTCTGATTTACGGTTTATTTCATGGGTTATCTTTCTGCCGCCATAAGCGCCATGTGATGCTTCATGAATCTGTATGATCTCTTTCAGAAGAGCTTCATTCTCCGTACTGCGCAGACTTTTGGAACGTTTCCGCCACGCATAATAACCGCTTTTTGAAACCTGAAGCCACTGCGCCATCTTCGCGGTCCGGTATTTGGAGCGGTTCTGCTCCATGTAAAGGTAACGGATCACTTCAGGTTCTTTGCAAAGAAGGCGCTTGCTTTTTTTAGGAATTCATTTTCCTCTTCCAGATCCTTTATGCGCTTTTTGAGGGCACGCAGTTCGGCATCTTCCTGATGGAGATTGCCGCTGCCCACAAAGGGTTCTGTGGGATGTTCCTTAAAACGGGACATCCAAGTGTACAGGGTATTTACATTGATGCCAAGCTCCCTGGCAACCTGAGCTGCGGGTATACCGGACTGTACCCTCTTACATGCTTCTTCCTTAAATTCGATACTGTACGTCTGTGCCATAATCTCTCCTCCTGATTCTCTGGATAGATTATACCATTCATTCTACGAGTCTATCAAATGGGGTATAAGGCAAGCGTCAAAAGGGCTTAAGAACTGTTCATCTGACACCTGAAGGAAAGAAATTTTTAACCATTGCAGATAAATGGAAAGGGCTTTGGAAAGAAACAAATGAAATATTTTCTGTTGTCCAAAAG
>CATLCV010000384.1 GCA_949893755.1 uncultured Lachnospiraceae bacterium
GAGATGCAGGCGGCTTTTTTACGTGTAAAGTTAAAACGTCTTGATAAATGGAACCGGGGGCGGCAGGAGATAGCAGCACGATATTTTGATGAGATAACAAATCCGGCACTTATCCTTCCGCCGCGGAGTACAGAAGACTATGAGCATATTTATCATGTGTTCGCGGTTCGTTGTCCGGAGCGGGATGCTTTGGAAAAGTATTTGGCACAGTTTACGATCGGGACGGTAAAACATTATCCGGTTCCGATACACAGACAGGAAGCATACCGTGATTTGAAAATGATGGAGGGTACATTACCAATTGCAGAGGAGATAAGCAGGACCATCCTCAGCATTCCTATGTATTTTGGAATGGCAGAGGAGGAACTCGCGTATGTGATCGAGAAACTGAACACTTTTGAAATTAAGGAATGAAAGAGGGGGAGGATCTGCCCCCCTTTCATTCTCCAAACAGTACCATAAAAGCCATAGCATAAGTATAAAGGTCAGGGTGAAAGAGGTCATGGATCACTGGCCAGATGAATTTTTTTATAAGGCTGGATTGTTCAAAATGGTGTGCAAGGTGGCTTAAGCCGGAAAAATATGCCGGATCATTTGTGCGCGGGCAGCTGTCCCATATCAATGGTATGATTTTTGCCAAAATCATATAATTACTGAGGTCTCTTAAAAAGATTGAATCAGATGTGTCGCATACCAGCCTCATAGCATGGGAATGAAAAAAAGCAGCAGCCAACCGACGAAGAAATTGTAAGTGTTCCGGATGATCATTTCGGTTGTTCCAGCAATCCAGGAGATGACTGCGTCGTTGCTGATCATTCATGTGAAATATTTCCTGTTTCCACAACAGTATTTCTTTTTCATACGAATCAGATTCATTTAGTAAATGGCAGAATGTGTCAGTAATACCAAAAATAAAGTTCCATGCAAATTCCTCCATTTCGGGAGTTTGATCTTTTTTTGCCTGCATGAATTGCTGCAAGACATGATCTGAGCGGAGGATGACAGATTCAAAGGATTCATAATCCTGATCCCGAAATGGCTTTTCTGCTTCAAGACCTATGGCGACAACCGTTGCAAGTCCCGCATAAAAGGGGATGTTTTCATCCTGAAGCAGTTCCATCCCCCATCCGATGAATTGTGATAGTTCATAAAATGTTAGGTCGTCCATTGATTTTATATCCGTAGTTCCCTCAGCGCAAAGATGAACGGGACTGGTTTTATCATAGAGGATCCGTAAAACCTCTTCACAGGACATCGAAAAACCCCGCATGGAATTTCCACTGAGGTCAAGTTTGGAGCGGGGAAATACTTTACATGTGTCACTCAAATGTTCTTCTCCGCATTCAAGATAGACACGGCATAGGCCGTCTTTGTCGAGAAAAGGGCATTTTCGTTCAGCGGTCAGATTTACGAAAGCTAAATTTTTTGATTCGTTCCAATGGATGGTCTGCCGGAGAAGATCGCCAAATTCACCGTTTACGTTTTGGTAATATTGAGCGGTTGCCGGATCCAGAGGAATGCC